>NZ_AKIX01000005.1:0-43350 GCF_000282075.1 Brevibacillus sp. BC25 | reverse complement strand
GCCAGCTTACAGCCTAGGTGTTTTTCTTAATGTCCACTAAACGGGGTCTTGACCAATTTTCGAGAAGGTGTTTTCTTTTTTCTTCCAATCGGCGATAGCTTGTATCGTGAACTCGTTTTTGACATAATGAAACTAATTGTGCTCAGCGAAGAGAAGAATCCTGTCAGGTTGAAGAGCGTTCCTGTTGCTCTGGAGAGTTGATGCGGATTCTATTTTTATCTAGATGGCCCTATGTAAGAAGGGAGGGAGACAGGTAGCATGTTCGTCAATTATATGGTGATTAGCTTGATCGTTTCTTCCTGCACGATCGCGCTAATTTTCTTGATTCGAAAACTATTTCGCACCCAGCTGTCGGCTAGATGGCAGTACAATTTGTGGTTTCTCTTGCTGGTCGCTTTGACGCCAGTCTTTATTCCGAATTACTTTTTTGATTTTGGAAATCTATTTGTCTCAGGCATGAATCAGCGTAATGCAGCCGGCAGCTCGACGCTCGCTGCGCAAGCTCCTGTGTTTGAAAATGTGAATTGGGTACAGGATTTAACGTTGTCGGTAAATCGCTATACACCTGACTCCTTTCCTACGATTCTCGTCAGCATATGGGTAGTCGGCATGATCGTTTGTGCTTCGATCACGTTATCAGCCTGGTTAAAAATCCAGCAGATCAAGCGAACAGCTTCTGTAATCACCAATCAAGAAATCATCGATATATTTGAACAATGCAAGAAGGATGTAAAAATAAATCGGAACATCGTGTTAGCAGAATCCAAGCACGTCAAATCTCCGATGACGTTTGGCGTTTTTACGACGTATGTTGTTCTTCCCAGTCATTTTGATGAATGGCTGTCGATCAATGAAATGAAGTATATCTTTTTGCATGAACTCATGCACCAAAAAAACCATGATATCGTCATGAACTATGTGACTGTCGTGTATCAGCTTTTGTATTGGTTCCATCCATTGGTTTGGCTGGCTTTTCGGGAAATGAGAGTGGACCGTGAAATTGCTTGTGATGTAGCTGTATTGAACTTTTTAGACAAGCGAAATTATCTGGAATATGGTCATACCATCATTAAGTTTTTGGATAAAGAAAGTCGAATCGAAAATGTCGTTTTGGCGAGTCAGTTAAACGGTTCCAAGAAGGCCGTTAAAAAACGAATCGAGAAAATCGCTTCCCACAAGGCTGAATCAAAGCTGTTGCAGTTGAAAAGTACAGCCATTTTTTTCATGATGGGCGTCTTGGTTGTCAGTCAGGTTCTTGTTGGTTCCGCATTAGCCGATGATCGCAGCCGCTATCATTTTCAACATGATCGAACGATTTACGAGGATTTAGACAACTATTTCCGTGGCTTTGAAGGTAGTTTTGTCTTATATGATTTGAAAGCCGATCAGTATCGGATTTACAACGAGGCAGCAAGTACACAACGAGTTTCACCGAACTCCACCTACAAGATTTTTCTCTCCTTGTTTGGTTTGGAGGCCAATGTGATTTCGAGCGAAGATACTCTGTTAAAATGGGATAGAATCCACTATCCATATGAGCAGTGGAACCGGGATCAAGATCTATTTACAGCGATGCGAAACTCCACGACCTGGTATTTTAAAGAGGTGGATAAGAGCATCTCTCCGGATACGTTGCAAGCTTTTCTGGAACAATTGAACTACGGGAATTACAATACATCTGGTGGAATCGGCGAATATTGGATAGAATCTTCCTTGAAGATTTCTCCGGTGGAGCAGGTACAATTATTAAAAGCGTTCTATACGAACCAGTTTGGCTTTCAAGAAAACAATATCCAGACGGTGAAAGACTCCATCCGGTTATCGGAAAAGGCGGGTTCGTTTCTTTCCGGGAAAACAGGTACAGGCAGCGTCAATCAAAAAGATGTGAACGGTTGGTTCGTCGGATATGTAGAGAACGAGGAAGGCACCTACTTCTTTGCTACAAATATACAAAACGAAGATGACGCGAATGGACCTGCAGCAGCAGAAATCACCTTGTCTATTTTGAAAGCGAAAGGTCTCTACTAGCCTTTGTTCTTTCAGTCATGATTATCGAAAGGGGGAGACTTCATGTCTACATCCATGCCAAGTATTTCAGAAGCGGAATGGCGAGTGATGAATGTGCTATGGGGAAGGTCACCGCTGACGGCCAACGAAATAATTTCCTCCTTGGAAGGTCAAACGGATTGGAACCCAAAAACAGTACGTACTCTTTTGAATCGTTTGGTTCAAAAAAATGCTGTTGGAGTCAATCAAAACCAAAGAGTCTATACGTTTTATCCGTTGTACTCGCAAAATGAATGCCAGCACGCCGAGGCACAGTCCTTTCTGGAGCGGATTTATAGCGGAGCTCTAAAATCGATGCTGGTTCAGTTCATCCAGAAGGAATCCTTATCGGACGAGGAGATTCAGGAGCTGCGTTCCATATTGGATGCGAAACAAGCATCGACTGATCATCCTAAAAAATAAAGCACGCCCTTTCAAGCTGACTTGGAAAAACCATTTACGGTTATCCAGTTTTCTTGAAAGGGCGTCTTTTTTTCAAGAAAGGATGGATGTAGTGCTTATCCTTGCAGGAAAAAGGAGATTGACACTGGTGGATTACGCGTGTAATATTATCGTGAAATCAGGTGATTACAAACGTAATACGATATTACTGATGTAAGCTATAGTTGTTATCTTCCTAGAAAGAGGTTTGTCGTCTATGAGAGTTCACCATTCTAAAATGATCGGATTCACAGTGAAAACGATTTTTCTCACGCTTCTCACGCTCACTGGTTGCTCTTCTCCAGAAGCACCTGTCGTAAAAACGGAAACGCCAGCATCTGCAATGGATCTAAAGTTCGCTGCGCTGGAAAAGAAGTTTGATGCGAGGCTCGGCGTATATGCGATCGATACCGAAACAGATTTGGCAGTTGCTTATCGCGAAGATGAACGATTCGCTTTTGCCTCTACGTACAAGGCTTTAGCCGCAGGTGCAGTCTTGCATCAGAAACCGTTGGAAGAGCTAGACAAAGTCATCACTTACACCAAGGACGATCTCGTTACTTATTCACCCATCACAGAAAAACACGTAGCGACCGGGATGACTCTTCGCGAGGTTGCAGACGCCGCGGTTCGCTATAGTGACAACACGGCGGGAAATCTGTTGTTCAAAGAATTGGGTGGACCTAAAGGCTTTGAATCAGCTCTGAGACAGATTGGTGATAGTGTTACGACATCCGAGCGCTATGAGACGGAATTGAATGAGGCTAAACCAGAAGATATTCGCGATACAAGCACACCGAAAGCACTTGCAACGAGCCTACGAGCCTATACGGTAGGGGATGCACTGTCGGCGGAGAAGCAGACGATTCTTATCGAGTGGCTGCAAGGCAACACGACGGGAGACAAGCTGATTCGGGCGGGCGTCCCCAAAGACTGGAAGGTCGGAGATAAGACGGGAGCCGCAAGCTACGGAACGCGAAACGATATAGGTATCATATGGCCATCGAATAAAAAGCCCATTGTCATTGCAGTGCTGTCTAGCAGAGATAAACAGGACGCCACTTATGATGATGCGCTCATTGCTGAAGCTACCAAGGTTGCTGTTGACGCACTGACGGCTACAAAACCGTAATAGATCAACAAGCGAGGTGATCACCAGATGATCGACAACGGTGCATACTTACTCGTAAAAAAAGGGGACCTCAACCAATTTGCCACGCGCAAATATCTCACCAAGGATCGCTGTACAATTGGGCGGAAGGGGACAAGCTTTCAACTGGACATTACATTTAATAGTCCGTACATTTCGAGAATGCATGCAGCCTTTCAAAGGATCGGGAACGATTACAAGATTATCGATCTGGAAAGCAAGCATGGCACAGAGGTAAACGGGACGCCCCTTCATTATTCGTTTCACATTCTTCGTCACGGCGATCAAATAAGCTTGTCAAAAGGGATAGCAGAGCTCGTCTTTTTACGAGAGGTCAATAGACTGGATGATACGGTGGAGCTCCCTCTCACGCAGCCAAAGAGCGATTCGCTTTTGCCAGGTTTGGAGTTTCATCTGGAGAGAAGAGAAGTTCGTCTCGACGGGACTAGACTGCATTTGACCGGAAAAGATATGGATTTGCTGAAGCTTCTCTACCAAAAGGCGAACCAGGCCGTTAGTTTTGAAGAAATTATGCTGACAGTCTGGCCAGAGCGAATGCTGCATGAGGGTAATGTCCCGGATGTCGGACGAGTGGAAGTCAATGCGCTCGTCTATCGATTAAGGAAAAAGCTTCGGCGCTTCGGGCAGCAAATCACGACGATTCCGCGATATGGATATCGCTTAGATGTTTAAAACAGGGAAAAGCATTGTGTTAACAAAATTAAATGACAAAGTATGGTTACATACATCCTATAATGAATGGAATGGCACAACCTACCACAATGGCTTAATCGTTTCTACGTCCAAAGGAGTCGTCCTGATTGATACAACATGGGGGGACACCCAAAAAACGGAAGAGCTATTACAGATGATTAAGAAGCATTGGAAGAAAGACGTTGTTCTGGCGCTGATTACACATGCACATGATGACAGCATTTCAGGTATCCGTGCGTTACTCCATCAAAAAATAGATGTACGCAGTACACGTTTGACGGCAAAATTAGCGAAAGAATATGGATATCCTTCGCCCAATCCGACACTTGATGAAAAGCCAGTTATAAAGGTAGGCGACACCATCTTAGAAGCCTATTATCCTGGGGAAGGGCATTCGAGTGATAACATTACCGTTTGGCTTCCCCAATCCAAAATATTATTCGGTGGATGCTTCGTCAAATCATTAGATGCTAAGGACCTCGGGAATCTTTCAGATGCCAATGTAGAACAATGGGATGACTCCGTTCAGAAGGTAATCAAAAAATATCCACAGGTCGAAACCGTTGTACCTGGACACGGAAAAACGGGAGGCAAAAACTTGCTTGATCACACCATTGAGCTAATCAAACAACATTCTCAGAAGCAAGAAGCTGCCTTGAAATGAATCTCCTTCAAAACAAACTCCTTCTCAAGACCTACATGAGAAGGAGTTTGTTTATGTAAGGTGTTTTCTTTTTTCTTCCAATCGTCTAAACTTTTGATATAGGCCAGAAGTCATTGCTCTATTACCATAATCATTCAGTCATAGGAGTCCTTATTATGAAAAAAATCGTAGGTATTTCCTTGATGGTCGCTTTACTAGGCTTTAACGCCTATTTGTGGCCGACACTGATTCACGCAGTAAAAACAGATGGACGAACCGATACAAAAACAGCATCTGTCTCGCAAAAAGCAGGTACTGCAATGCCTGCTATGGATTTGGCCAATCAAGGTCCGCGCAACGCAAATGTTTCGGCCTATCCGGTTGAAAAGCCTGTGGCAGTGTCAGTACCTGTACAAGCGTCAGCGCAGAAACAAAGCGAAGTCAAACCAAAAGCAAAAGCGGTAGCAGTTGCTAAAACGAACACACCGAAGAAGAAAACACAAAAGACGAAAACCGCGACAAAATCAGTCAAGAAACAGACGGCACGTCCTCCGGTAAATAAGGTGCCAACATATCCGGCCTGGGACGATAACGGCCTCTACGTCGTAGACGAGGGAGGACCAGGAAGTAGTTGGGTGAGGCTGTCGGATGGTTCTTTGCTGCGTAAGAGCGACGGGACACGGACATTTAACATGCCCTATGATAAGAATCCATTCACCGGAGAGATTAAGCCGACAGTGGAGCCGATGTCAGAAGCAGCGTATAAAATGGGGAAGGGCAATCAAGCCCAGCAGCCATCGCCATTCAGCGCGTCACCGTTCGGGCGATAATAGATTACGAAAAATTGCTCCGCGAAAAGGAGCAGTTTTTTTCGATAAGTAGTCAAATTTGAATATAATAACGTATAGTACTTTGATTTGACCACTCAGGAGGGTGAAGCAATGATTGCAAGAGAAAGTAAAGTGAATAGGGTAGTAGCGGGGCTGCTGCTTGGTCTCCTGATGGCTTCCATGGACAATACCATTGTTGCGACGGCGATGGCTACGATTGTTGGTGAGATGGGCGGCATGGATAAGTTTGTTTGGGTGACATCAGCGTACATGGTCGCTACGATGGCGGGGATGCCGATCTTCGGTAAACTCTCGGATATGTATGGGCGAAAACGTTTTTACATATTTGGTCTCATCGTATTTTTGTTAGGGTCCATTTTATGCGGGACGGCAAACAGCATCGTTGAGTTGAGTATTTATCGGGCGATTCAAGGGATTGGCGGCGGAGCGCTGATGCCGATTGCCTTCACGATTATTTTTGACGTATTCCCGCCGGAGAAGCGTGGAAAGATGACGGGACTTTTCGGAGCTGTATTCGGTACGTCCAGCGTATTTGGACCTTTGCTGGGTGCGTATATTACAGAATATGTCAGCTGGCATTGGATCTTTTACATCAATGTACCGATTGGTGCTGTGTCCCTCTGGTTGATCTCGATGTATTACAAGGAGTCTCTGGAATACCGCAAGCAGAGCATTGACTGGTGGGGAGCGATTACGCTGGTCGGTGCTGTAGTGAGTCTGATGTTTGCGTTGGAGCTGGGCGGCAATCAATACGCGTGGGATTCGATGCAGATTATTGGATTGCTTTCTTCCTTTTTCTTGTTGTTTGTGATTTTTCTATTTGTCGAGAAGCGGGCATCTGATCCGATTATTTCGTTCTCCATGTTCAAGAAGCGGTTATTTGCCGCGACAAATGCGATTGCACTGTTGTATGGAGCTGCTTTCATTATCGCTACGGTGTACCTGCCGATTTTTATCCAAGGGGTATATGGTGGATCAGCGACGAATGCCGGATTGCTGTTGACACCGATGATGCTCGGCTCAGTTGCTGGTAGCCAGCTAGGCGGATTTTTGACGACGAAGACCAGCTTCCGTAATATTATGCTTCTGTCCGCAGTCTTTTTCATACCAGGTATTTTCCTATTGAGTACACTGACGCCTGATATTCCTCGTTCGATCGTTACGCTTTATATGGTGATTGCCGGGTTTGGTGTGGGCTTCTCTTTCTCCACCTTGGGAATTTCTGCGATTCATGGCTTTGATATGCGTCAAAGAGGATCGGCCAGTTCGACGAACTCTTTTTCCCGTTCATTGGGGATGACATTGGGAATCACCGTGTTTGGTATCTTGCAACGTAATTCGTTTGAAAACGGCATGTTCTCAGCCTTCGGGGGTCAAGGGATGACGAATGCCATTACAGACCCGCGAGCGATTTTGACACCAGAAGCGCGCGAATCCATTCCGGCTCCTGTTTTGGATCAAATGATCGATATTCTCGCTTCTTCGATTGCGAATACGTTTATGTGGGCGCTCATTCCTGCTGTTCTTGCTCTCGTGTGCATTTTACTGATGGGAAATGATCGGGCGCTGGGGAAATCGCCTTCGGCACCGAAACCGGAACGCGGGTAGAGGAGAATCGTCATGAGTCTAAAATTGCTTGTTCTGGGATTGCTCATGGAAGGGGATAAGCATCCCTACGAGGTTCAGCAGCAGGTGAAGGCCAGGGGAATGGATTGCTACATGAAATACGCCAAAGGCTCCCTCTACTATGCCTTCGACCAACTGGAAAAGAGCGGGATGATTGAGGTCAAAGAAGTCATTCGTGAGACTAGCCGCCCAGATAAGACGATGTATGGGATCACGCAAAAAGGGGAAGAGCAATTCCAACAGCTTCTCTTGGAAGAACTGCAAAAACCAATGCAGCTGACCAATCCGATCTACGCGGCTCTTACTTTTGCTTCGTACGGTGATCCACAGAAAATGGATGAGGCGCTTGAAGGTAACATTCAGGAGGTAAGACGGTTAGCTGGATTATTGGAATCGATCCAGGAGGAAAGAAGAGAGAGGCTTAGCTGGGGAGCACGAACGATTCTGATCGGTGCCATTGAGCATTTGCACGCAGAGATGCGCTGGATGGAACGCATCCGAGAAGAAGCTTGGGGCCGTTGATTTTGTATATATTATGAACATTGGACTATTTTCATCATTATGATAGTTTTTCGTTTATAATAGTAATAATTTCAAAGTCAAGGATGGTACCCGCACATGATGAATTCTGCCCTCGGACGTTTCCGTCTCATCGGCCTGATCGAAGGTATCTCGTATTTGGTACTTCTCGGGATTGCTATGCCGCTTAAGTATTTTTGGGATTATCCAGCCGCAGTAAAAATTGCTGGATCGCTTCATGGATTGTTTTTTGTCTTGTATATTTTGGCGTTGGCACATGTTACAATGACCAATAAGTGGTCCTTCTTGAAAGTGATCGGGGCATTTATCGCTTCATTACTGCCATTCGGCAACTTTGTTCTGGATGCACGCCTGAAAAAAGAGCAGTAAGTATACACATTACAAATTACGTAAGGCACTTGAAGGCGGGTCATTGTACCCGTCTTTCGTACATATTCAAAAGAGAAAAAAATGGAGGGGATCTGTGTGGAGACCAGAATTTTAGCAGGAATTCTTTTGTGGGACGAAGAGGAACAGTACTTTCTTGAAACCGTGATGGAGGACCGTTACAAGCTGGTTTTGCCGCAGATTATCACGCTTGCGAGCACAGAAGAAAAGGTAGCGACGGATGAATTGAACGAGCAATATGTCGGTCAAAATGTGATTGCCAGATGCTTTGTTTGATGTGAACTGATAATTCCGAAAAAGGTGTGGATACGTGTGGAACTGCGTGACCGCTATGCTGGAAGTTTGCTAGGGTTGGCCGTTGGAGATGCACTCGGCACTACTTTAGAATTTCGAAAACCGGGTACTTTCGAGCCGCTTACAGAAATGGTCGGGGGAGGGCCTTTCGATTTAAAGCCAGGAGAATGGACGGATGATACATCGATGGCGCTGTGCCTGGCTGAGAGCTTGATTACGAAAAATGGATTTGATCCAGTTGATCAGATGAACCGATACGTAGCCTGGTTTCGAACGGGGTATATGAGCTGCAAGGATCATTGCTTCGATATCGGGAACATCACCAAAGAAGCGCTGTGGCGCTTTGAACAGACGAAAAATCCGTTCAGCGGATCGGATCATCCGATGTCGGCAGGGAATGGCTCGATTATGAGGCTAGCGCCTGTCCCGCTCTATTATGCCAATCAACCGGCGCTCGCTATTGAATATTGTGCACAAAGTTCTCGAACCACTCACGCGACGGCAAAGGCAGTAGACGGCTGTCGTTTTTTCGGGGCATTGCTGCTGGGGGCTCTACAGGGTATTTCTAAAGAGGAGTTGCTTGCTGATTCGTTCTCTCCTGTAGCTGATCTATGGGAAAAGCAACCGCTTGATCCTGATATCGCCTGTGTCGCGAATGGCTCCTACAAAGAGAAAACTAGAAAAGAGATCAAAGGATCGGGATATGTCGTCGATTCGCTTGAAGCGGCGCTTTGGGCTTTTTATTCCAGTAGTTCTTTTGAAGAAGGCCTTTTCCTAGCGGTAAACCTCGGTGATGATGCGGATACGACGGGAGCTGTCTACGGTCAATTGGCAGGTGCTTATTACGGAGTAGAAGGCTTGCCTCAACAGATGCTTGGGCTGTTGGCCAAGCGGGAATTGATGGAGGAGTTCGTGCGGAAATTGTACGAGCACGCTACCCACTAACCGACAAAATGAAAATAGTGAAAAACGATAAGCACTACCAATCAGGCAGTGCTTATCCTCAAGTTTAGGCATGGACAAGTTCTGGCACTTGTATATGAAGTGGCGGCGGAACTAACCAGCCTTTTTCTTTTAAAATGCGGAGCAATCTGAGGCCAAATTGGGCTTTTGCAACATGGTACTGACCAAAAAGCATTCCGATATCTTCTCGAATGGATTGAGCCATTATTTGACTGCAAGTAACCATACCGGCTGCAATGTCTCTTGAAATACCGGTAGCGATTTCAGGGTCGTTGATACGAGCACCGGCAGGAATGCTCTCCAAATTAGCTATAGGACGATCCGGCGGTGTAGGAGGCAATCCAATCCCATTTACTTTAAGCAATTCATCCAGTTGTTCCACTTCTTGTTTCATGCTTCGCGTAATGTCTTCGAGGAAGCTTTTCAGATCATGATCCCCAGTATGGTTGAGCGCTGTTTGATAAGCAGCAATCAATCCCTTTGTCGTTGCAAGATACATCCATACTCCAAAAACCTCACCATAATGCATCGGTTCATTCTGAGGATTGCCTGATAAAATACCCATTAACGTCCTCCCAGTACTCAGTAGAGTTTTGATATCCATTCGGGTTCTCCTAACTTTGTGATGTAACCCAAAGATATGGTTAACGAGGGGGACGGGATATATCCCGTGAATTAATTTCCAGGTTCTTTCTTGATACGATTATTGTCGTATATTCCCAAAAAGCGATGGTACGCAAGTTCTGCCACGCCTAAAAGGGCAACCGTAATCATTAACTCGCCAAAACTTAGTGGCCAATTCAGCCATCTGGCAACTGCCCATAAGTAAATAGCAGCGATCACTGCATCTGCGATCGTGGCCGTAACATTATTGGTAGCTCGTAATATCAATTGATCGCCAATCAGATAGGCGATGACGGTCAAACCGAGTGCCGTTAAAATAGCGGAAGTCCAGGATGCATTTGCAAACCACCATAAACAAGTGACAACAATAATGCCGTTAACAGCAGTCTTGATTAAAAATCGAGTCATTTTTTACTCTCCTCTACTTACAGTCTGAAACAAAGAAGATTTTCAGCCAGCTTTCCTATGTAAAAATAAGTGATCTCGATGTTTACTGTTTTACAAAACAACAAGGTTTATACGGAATAGAAAGGGAGGTGAATTTATAGGGAAAAATTCTTTGATAGCCGAATTTTACCGCTTTTATAAAAATACCTTCAATTATATGATTATCACGATTGCAAAATCATCATGGTACCCGGTCTGGGTGGGGGTAGGAGAGTAATGGGCTTGGCGTTTGTTTTGATCATCATCGGGATCAACATTTTGTACGTTTCGTTTTTTACGCTGCGACTGCTGATGGTAATCAAGGGCTATCGGGTGTTGGCATCCCTATTGGCGATGGTGGAAGTATTCGTGTATTTGAAAGGGTTGGAGATTGTTCTCGACAACCTGGACAATCCGATCAATCTCGCAGCCTACTGTATCGGTTGGGGAATGGGTGTATTCATCGGCAGCAAGATCGAGGAGTATTTGGCCTTGGGCTATGTCACGCTGCAAGTCGTTGTGGATTCCGTTGACTTGGAGGTTCCTGTGAAGCTGCGTGAACACGGCTTTGGTGTTACTTCCTGGGTAGCAGAGGGGCGCGACGGACATCGTCTCATGATGCAAGTGTTGACGAAGCGCAGCAACGAGAAAAAACTGTGGAACCTCATTCATGAGATTGCGCCAAAAGCATTCGTGATCTCTTTTGAGCCGAAACATTTGAAGGGCGGCTTCTGGGTGAACCGCCTGCGGGGATAATCCCTTGTGACGAAAACAAAAAAGCAGCCAGTCCTCTTTTGCAGATACAAAGCAAGAGAGGGCTGGCTTTTCGCATTGTTACTGCTGGCTTGCTTTTGCTGTCTGGATTAGCATTTCTTTGGAAACTGTTGGCGAATCAGTAGCTACACGATACATAATCGGTTGCTCTCCATCTTGATCCAACCAGGACAGCTCTTGATACTGACCGGATTCGCTAAACAAAAACTGGTCGTTTTTCGTGTAATGCGCTTTTTTTCCGCTGACAGTTACTGCGTCGTATTTCGTTGTTTCTGGCGTGCTCAATTGTACATCTAGCTGTTCTTTCGGGAATTTCTCTACCGTGACAAAGATGCGTTCTTTTTGCTCGTTCTCATACAGGCTCGTATACGCCTCGATTGGAGAAGTTGCTTGTGGAACGACTTTCCATACGACATTTTTTCCTGTTTCCTTGCTTTCTTCTTGAAGCTCATGCAGCCACTGCTGTCCTTCTTGACCCATCATGACACCATAGGGGGTACCTTGTTTACCCTCAAGGAATGAAAAGCTGTCAGGAAGCTCGTGTGGCAAGGCATGTGAGAGAGAAGCTTCTTCACTGAGGACGGCAGTCCATGCCTTCCAATCTTTCACGACATCCGGCTTTCCTATGCCGATCATGGGGTTTTGTTGAAAGAGAGGGTGTTTCTCTTTTTCCAGCGCTGCGAAATAGACGAGGGCGGTCTCGCCTGTTGCCAGTTTGTTCTCTACGTTTGCCAATTCCAGTCGTATTTCCTCAGGGGTGATTTGCGTCAATGTAAAATCCTTATGGGCTTGAACTTCCATACGGACAGAGCCTTCATCAATTTTGTACAACAAGCTGTGTGTCACATAACCAAAACCAGTAAGCAGGGTGAACGCTGCTGCAACATGTACCAGCTTTGGACGAAAGCGAATCCCTTTGTGCAAACGCCATTTGCCAGCCAACTCATTTTTGGCTATTCGTTCGATTTTGCTGTCCAGTGAAGGATCAATCTGGAGCTTCCCTGCAACCTGTGTATACTCTTTTCTCAACTTTTCCTCAATGAACATGAAAAGATGCCTCCTCACGATTAATTCGATGCTCAAAATGCTCTCTCAACTTTTTCATCGCCAAGTGATGTCTCGATTTCACCGTTCCGAGAGGGATTTGGAGAATCGCGGCAATTTCCTCCAAGGAACAGTTTTGATAATAACGCAGTACGACGATTTCCTTGAGCTTGAAGGATAATTTCTCTACGGCGGGAATGACCTCCAGCTCATCACTGATCGCCCCCAGCTTATCCTCCATCCCTGCAACAGGTGCTTCGTAGCCTTTTTCCTTTACCCGCTCCAGCAGGCGGAATCTTCGCCAAATGCTTCGATTCCAGTTGCGAACCTGTCGTACAATCAATCCGTTGAACCATGGGATAAAGGGCTGCTCCACATCGTACCTGTCGATGCTTCGAATCAACTCCACGTACACTTCACTCATCATGTCGTCTACATCCTGTTTGTGCGGCGCCAGAAAATAGATCAGGTTGTAGACGTACGTGCGAGTTGCTCGATAGACTTCTTGAAAAGCTTCTTCCTCTCCTTGGCGCATCCGGATGAGCCAAGGTTTCACATCTTCCTCTTTCATAGGCCGGCCTCCATTCAGGTCTTACATGATATATTGGCTCCCATTTGCCTGGTAGGTTCACTTCGTTTTTTTATTGTGTTTTATTAGAAAATTTTAAACAGAAAAACTTTTCTTTGTCTTTTTCAGTAGTTTTGAGTAGTTCGACATTAGTATACAAAATAAGACATAGAGCAAGGGGGATTTAAGGTTGATCAGTTTTCATCAAGTAAATAAACATTACGGAAGCTTTCATGTCCTCAAGAACATCAACCTGCACATCAACCAGGGAGAAGTCGTCGTGGTCATTGGCCCGTCAGGATCGGGTAAAAGCACGATGGTTCGCTGCATCAACAGATTGGAAACGGTTACAAGCGGAGAACTAGTGGTAGACGGGGTAAAAGTGAACGATAAAAACACCGATATCAACAAGCTGCGTCGGGACATCGGCATGGTGTTCCAGCACTTCAATCTATACCCGCACAAGACCGTATTGCAAAACATTACGCTGGCACCAACCAAGGTACTGGGCGTATCGCAGAAGGAAGCCGAAGAAACCGCTCTCTACTATTTGGAAAAGGTAGGGATTCCGGAAAAGGCAGAAATGTTCCCAACGCAACTATCTGGCGGTCAACAGCAACGCGTAGCGATCGCACGCGGACTGGCCATGCGACCAAAAATCATGTTGTTTGACGAACCTACCTCTGCTCTTGACCCCGAGACGATCGGCGAAGTTCTCGACGTCATGAAGAAGCTGGCGAAGGAAGGCATGACGATGGTGGTCGTGACGCACGAAATGGGCTTTGCCCGCGAAGTGGCAGATCGCATCGTGTTTATGGATCAGGGAACGATTCTTGAAGATTCTACACCAGAGGAGTTTTTCGCAAGTCCGCGTGAAGAGCGTGCACGTTTGTTCTTGAGTCGGATTTTGAATCACTAAAAAAATAAAACGATAGAGAAAAGGGGTATTCAGATGAAAGCAAACAAGCTTTGGAAAAAAGTAGCAGGGATGGGTCTCGTTCTGATGCTGAGCGCAACTGCGTTGGCAGGCTGTGGTGGGGGTAGTACAACAGAAGGCGGCGCAAAAGGTACACCAGCTGCAGCGGGTACAGGCACATTGGCAAAAATCAAAGAAAGAGACAAATTCGTAGTCGGAGTTAAGTACGACCTGAACCTGTTCGGCTTGAAAGACCCGGCAACCGGAAATGTAGAAGGCTTCGATATCGATATTGCGAAGGCAATTGCGAAGAAAGTGCTCGGGGACGAAAACAAAATTGAGCTGAAGGAAGTAACCTCCAAAACGCGTATCCCGATGCTGAAAAACGGAGAAATTGACGCGATCATCGCAACGATGACCATTACAGAAGACCGCAAAAAAGAAGTAGACTTCTCTGACGTATACTTCCTGGCAGGTCAATCTTTCTTGGTGAAAAAGGACACCTCAATCAACGGTCTGAAAGACTTACAAAAAGGCATGAAGATCGTGACCGCAAAAGGTTCTACTTCTGCGAAAAACATCAGAGCGAGTGCTCCTGATGTAGAAGTACTTGAATTTGAAAACTACGCGGAAGCCTTCACAGCACTCAAAGCTGGTCAAGGTGACGCGCTGACAACTGATAACGCTCTTTTGTACGGCATGGCGAAGCAAGATCCGAATTACCGTGTAACAGAAGAGACCTTCACTGAAGAGCCATACGGTATTGCAATCAGCAAGGGTGATGCTGAATTCGTGAAAACCGTGAACGATGTGCTGAAAGAAATGAAAGAAAACGGTGAATACGACAAGATTTATGAAAAATGGATCGGAACAAAACCTAAAAAATAATGCGGTTCGACTCCATAAGAATGAGCGGTTTACTCTGCCGCTCATTCCCTTATATTCCTAACAGAATTTTGCACACAAGGAGGATCGCATAAGAGATGATCGATTTTTCTATCTTGTTTGATCACATGGATATGTATCTCGAAGGCTTTTGGAACACCTTGCAGGCGAGCCTGCTTGCTCTCGTCGGGAGCTTTGCGCTAGGGACGCTCTTTGCGATCTTTCGGATTTCTCCGATTGGACCACTCAAGTGGATCGCTACTGCTTATATCGAGTTTGTGCGTAATATCCCGTTGATTCTCGTCGTTTTCCTCTTTTTTGTGGGCTTGCCGGCAATTGGTATCGTACTGGAGCCTTTTATTGCAGGTACGCTCGGCTTGACAGTGTATACGGCAGCATTTATCGCGGAGACGATCCGCGCAGGCATTCTGGCGATTCCAAAAGGACAGACAGAAGCCGCTCGTTCCTCGGGGTTGACGTACGGACAAACGATGCGCTATATCATTTTGCCGCAAGCGATCAAGGTCGTGATCCCGCCAATGGGCAACCAGTTTATCAATCTTGTAAAAAACTCCTCGGTATTAGGCGTGATTGCAGGTCTGGACCTGATGTATTTTGGAGATCTGATTTCCGCTGATACATTTGTTACCTTTGATGTGTACATCTTTGTAGCTGTTTTCTATCTGATTCTGACCCTTCCGTTGAGCGCGTTCGTCAGTTATTTGGAGCGACGCTTGGCTGGAAGCCGCTAAGAAGGAGGGGACATCATGGACTTTACCGGAGCTTATGCGCCCAGTCATTTGACCTTCCTGCTCGAAGGCTTTTGGGTCACCTTGCAGGTCGCTTTCTTGTCAATTGTCTTCAGCTTTACTATTGCGATTATCGTAGGGGTTTTGCGTTACGCAAAAATTCCCGGAGTCTCACACGTTCTCGGGACAATCGTAGAGCTGATTCGCAATTTGCCGCTCTTGTTAATTATTTTCTTTACGTATTTTGCTCTCCCGGAAGTGGGAATCAAGCTGGACAAGTTTTGGGCCGCAGTTCTGGCGTTGGTTATTTTCGAAGCAGCAATGTTGTCGGAAATCGTACGAAGCGGTTTAAATTCGGTCGAAAAAGGACAGATTGAAGCTGCACGTTCTTCTGGTCTGAATTATGTCCAGACACTGTGGAATGTTGTCCTGCCACAGGCTCTCAGAAGAATGGTTCCGCCGATTGTGAGCCAATTCATTTCGCTCTTGAAGGATACGTCACTGGCTGTCGTAATCGCATTGCCAGAGCTGATGAACCATGCGCAAATCATCAACGGACGCAATGTTAACTACGTCATCCCGACCTTCCTGATGGTGGCAGTGATGTACTTTGTCGTCAACTACGCGCTGTCAGTCGTCTCCAAGCGACTGGAAAACAAGCACGCTTAATCGTTCTATCTTTGCAGATCTCCGATTCTTAGTAAAATAAGAATAGGAGATCTTTTTCCGTACGAAAGGAGCAGCTATGCGAGAACGCCTTTTGATCCTGTTTATTATCATGCTGGCAACTGCTTTTTTTGGTGAGATGAAGGTAAACCCCGTAGGAGGGTCTTTTCGTTTTTCCTTGGGCATCGCTGCTTTCTTTTTCGGGTTGTTGTGGTTTTCGTCTGTACCTGTATTGTTGACGGGATTTTTTACAGGGACGTTTATCTTCGGATTTCGCGTCGGAATGGATGTCTTTTTTGCGTACCGTCCGTACATGGAGAGTGTGGCTGCACATCTTCCCTCCGCTTTTTACTATTTCAGCTTTACCGTCCTGTTTTATTTACTCCGTGCGCGGAGCTATCGCGAATTTCCTCTATGGCTGGGGCTGATAGGTGCATCCATTGATTTCGTCTCCAATGTGGTCGAGATCCAAGTACGGCAGTATTTCACTGATTTTCCGCCGATCACTTGGCAAAGCTTTTTGATGCTTCTCTTTTTTGGGGTCCTGCGCAGCTTTTTTGCTGTCGGCTTGTACAACAGTTTTTCAATCAGGCAGTTACGGGCAGTGGGAGAGGTGCGTCAACAGGAGTTGGAGCGTCTGCGGATGATCAATACGGAGCTGTATGAAGAAGCCTTTTACTTGCGCAAATCGATGACGCATCTGGAGGAAATCACGCGAGAGAGCTACCAGCTCTACAGGCGTCTGCTCACCTCGGATCATGCGGAATCCCCGACGGCCTTGTCGATTGCCGAGAATGTACATGAGGTGAAAAAAGATTCGCAACGGATGCTGGCGGGCATTTCCAAGCTGATTAATCAGGAGGGACTAGCACCACAGCTGCCGATCAAAGAGCTGTGTGAGTTGGTTGCACGCGCGAATCAGAAATACGCAGAGATGTTGGGAAAAGATATTCGAATAGAGTGGAGCTGTAACATCAACCTGTCGACCAGCCAAATCTATGCGCTGCTCTCCGTGCTAAACAACCTGGTAGCCAATGCGGTAGAGGCGATTCCCACGTCCGGACGGATTGAGCTGAATGTGAAGCTGATTCATCGTCATCTGGTGTTCAGTGTACTTGACAGTGGTCCGGGAATCCCGCTAGAAGAGCAGGAATGGGTGTTTCAGCCAGGGTATACGACCAAATACGATGAGCAGGGAAATGCATCTACCGGAATTGGACTGACGCATGCCCGCGGAATTGTTCAAAGCCTGCAAGGAAGCTTGCGTATTTTACCTGATCAGAAGCAAATGACGCACTTAGAAGTACAAATTCCGACCGATCAATTGCTCGGAAAGGAGGGAGTGTAAGCAATGATACGTTTCTTTTTAATTGAAGACGATGCTGTAGTGCGCCGCATGCTCGAACGGATTATTCAAGACAGCGGGTTGGGCGAAATTGTAGGGCAAGCCAGCGACGGCAGTCACGTATCGATTGATCAACTGTATGGGGTCGATGTTATTTTGATCGACTTGTTAATGCCGGGGCTCGATGGCATCCAAACGATCAAAAAGTTGCAGGCAGATGGCTTCGCGGGTCGCTTCATCATGGTGTCACAGGTGGAAAACAAGGAAATGATCGGGGAGGCTTATTTGCAGGGGATTGATACCTTTATTCAAAAACCGATCAACCGCCTGGAAGTCATGGCTGTGCTGAAGCGGGTATCGGATTACTTGTCGCTGGAAGCATCTCTGCAAACCATCCGCAAATCATTGCAAATCTTGGATGTCAAAGCCAAAGAACCGCATACCAGCGGCTTGAAAAGTCAATCGTCCGATCAGGATATTCTGGCACAAAAAGCGAGAAAACTGCTTTTGCAGCTAGGGATCGCGAGTGAAGCCGGGGCTCCCGATCTGCTATTGATCATGGAATGGCTCGTACAGGATGAGAGACAGGGAGACAAGCTGCACGAATTGCAGCTCAAGGAACTGTATACACAAATTCTACTGAAGGTGCATGCCAGCCTGGATGAGCATGGAATTACCAAAGAGGTGCGTGCCATGGAACAACGGATTCGCCGGATGGTCCTGCAAGCTTTTACGCATCTTTCCTCCTTGGGGTTGACCGATTATGCCAACCCGACCTTTGAACACTTTGCACCACGACTGTTTGACTTTCAAGAAATTCGCCAACGGATGCAAGAGCTGGAGGCGGGCGAAAAAACGACGAAGTGCCGGATTAGCGTGAAAAAGTTTTTATCTGTCTTTTATATGGAAGCAAAGTCGCTATAAATAGCAAAAACGCGGGAGCCGATCAAAACGATCTAGTCTCCCGCGTCTTTTTATTCAGACCTTTGCCTGATGAACAAGCTCGGAAAAGGCACCGTACAAACCAATTGCCCCATACTGTTGCTGGTACTCCTGTATCGACCCATCACGCACGATTTTCCCGTTCATCAAGAAAATCGCTCGATCCGCCACAGCATCTGCCACCTGCAACTGGTGTGTCGTAAAGAGAACGGATTGACCCGCGAGCTTTACTTCCCGCACGAGATCGACAAAGGCATCCATCCAATACGGATCGAGTCCGTTGGTCGGTTCATCGAGGACGACGAGTGCAGGCTTTGCCAATATCGCTTGGGCAAACAAGAGGCGCTGCTGCATACCTTTGGAGAACTGAGACACCCGTTTGTTTCTGACTTCATGCAGTCCCACCATTTTCAGCAGTCGATCCGCCTCTTCTGCGGTGCGATTGCGCAGGGAAGCGTAAAATTCGAGCGTTTCTTTCGCAGTAAGTCCGGCAGAAAACGTAAAGTGATCCGGCATATAACCTATTTCTTGAAGATACTCTACGCGATTATCGTTCCAGTTTAACCCGTTTAGCTGAATGGTTCCCGAAGAAGGAGGGAGAATACCGACCAGCATCCGCAAGATCGTACTTTTCCCTGCACCGTTACCGCCGCATAAGGCGACGACCTGACCGGGTGCAATGTTCATACTGAATGGATGGACAATTGTTTTTCCATTGATTTCCTTGGCGACCTGATCGATGGTAAGTCCTAACATATTCATCGCATTACCTTCTTTCCCATACCCGGATGGCTATGAACAAGGTCGCACTGATCCAGAGCAGACTGAGTGCGACAAAAATGAGATCACCAAGTGGAGAATCAGCCCAGTACACCCATTTGTAGTATTCAGGTCCAAAGATCGAGCCACCGCCTAATCTGGCAACGGAAAAGATTCGTACAAACTCCGCTGGGTTGAGAAATGTTGCGAGCTGAAGCAGAGGCTTGATCCAAGTATAAGGGACGAAGCTGAGCACAGAGATGAGCAAAGTAGGCCATGCAAGAATATAGAAGAACCAGACGCTGACTCCCATTGTCAAAGCCTGCCAACGGTTTTTACTGATGGCGCCAATCAGCATGGCTAGACCTAAAAATAACAGAATGAGACAAATGGAAAAGGCAAGCAAAAACAAGAGCGTCGAAAATGCAAAGCTTTTTCCTAACAGCATGCCAGCTACACCAGACAACCCATACCCGAAGGCGACAATCGCAACTAATACAAGTGCTTGTCCCAAGTATTTTCCCAACAAGAAGGAGGAGGTTGTCATGGCGTAGGTAGAGAGGAGCTGCCAGCTTCCCTCTTCTTTTTCCGCCGTCAAGGAAAAAGAGGAGAGAAGCATCGTCATCAGTGGCAGCAAATACAAAATCAGATTCAGCATGGTACCTGTCGTATACGTATAACCCTTCATGTAGGACTGCGATTGGATGATCAAGAGTCCCAAACTAAACAGGGAGAACAGAGCCATGAACGAGTAGGACCATGGATTGCGGAAGCCTACCTTCACTTCTCGTTTGGCAATCAGATTGATGTGCAAAGACTCCACTCCCTCTGTTAGTTATGTGTGGTTGGGGTAGTACTGTTGCTTCCGTGATCAGCTGGTTTGCTTTCGTGACCGCCATTATGTTGCCCTTCGGAAGACTGACCGTCTTTGTTCATGTGCTTGCTCATGCCATTTTCCCAGCTATGATTTTTCAACTCTTCTGCACTCATGACAATGCCTTTCTTTTGTTCCTGAACGAAGCTGTCTGCAGCAGACTTCTCTTTGAAGGAATAGATGCCATATGTCATTGGTGTTTTGAAGTCTTTGTCGTAAGCGTAGGTCGCTTGCTCTGCTTTTGTCCATTCTGCTGTGTAGTAATCGCGGACAAATTGTACAGCCACTTTATCGGTTCCATTTTCTTTCGTCCAGTTGTTCATGCAGCCGAGATCATCGAACTTCAGTGCTTTTCCATCTTTTAAGACGATTTCAGTAGCATTATGATCGTTAGGGACATGCATTTTGCAAAGGTCGCATTTGTCTACGCCTTCTGCGATATCTACAGGTTTCGGCTCTTCGCTTCCGCAGCCGACCATAAGCAGGCTAATGCCGATAATTGCTCCGATTGATGTGCACCATTTTGTCATTTTGTTCATGATTTTCTCACTCCTATATAAATGATCGAACAACTTCCTATTAACAAGATAAGTCCAAGAATCCCTGCACCCCAACCGCCCGTTTTCCCAGATTCCATAAGCACGGTGTCCGAGGGTTGCATTAAAGGAGATGCGTCCTTGATTGCTGAGCCTGCGCCACTTGTAAACAAACCTTCCAGAAACACGAATCCCGGGGCTTGGAAAAACAGCTGGTAGGCAGGAACCGCGTCGGTCAAACCCAGGTAAAAAGGATTCATCTCGTACGGCAAATCACTGCGGGAATCCCCGTTCACATCGAGTCCTTGCAGATTGTCCCAGTAGTTTTTGTTTAAGTTGTTGTTCTGACTATCCTGGGCTTGCGCTTGGATGACGTTGGAGACAAATTGATTATCGGTTAATACGTTGTCAGAAGAGGCCAAAAACTGCATGCCGATAAAGTTGAGACTGAGTAAATTGTTTTTGACCGTAATGCCGGATGATTGCTCTAAATACAGTCCAACGCGGTTCCCCTCAATCGTGTTGTTTGCAACCAGCGTATCCTGTACGGTAATGAGAAGAATTCCTTGCGAACCAGGATTTTTTTGCTGTTTCAAAAATTGATTCCCGGTAACCGTCAGTTTGCGCGACTCCATAAGCTGGGAGCCGGTCACATTTTCCATTCCAATGTTGTTGATGACCGTTGTATCAGAGGTGCCCATGAAGTGGTAGCCGTACCGCGATTGCGTCACCAGATTTTGTTCCAGATGGTTTCGATCGCTATTTTCGACGTAAAAGCCATCTTCGACATTCGTCACCTGATTTTTAATGAACCGGTTATGATGCGATTCACGCAGGTCGATTCCGTTTCCTCGTCTCGCTTTTTCCGTTTGCTTTGGCTTTACTTCGGGCTGTGCCCCGTGATTATGTCCAGAACTGGTCGTGGGGCTGCCATCGCCTTTGATTTTTCCAATGACTTGAACGTTGTGCAGCGTGTTGTAGTCTGCTTGCCGTAATTGAATACCGATCCCTTTCGTTTCAACGATGACATTCTCCAGGAAGTTTTGATCGCCACGGATGACAAGAGCGGCTACGTCACTGTTGATTCGCTTATCCACGATATGGATTCCTTGCACGCTCACATTGTCGCTTTCAATCGTGAGCGTTGCCTCTTCTTCGGTCGGATTGATGATCTTCACTGGATCATTGGCTACCAATTGAATCGGCTTGGTAATGCGGATAGGACCTTTGTACAAACCATACGGGATGGTAACGGTATCGTTAGGGCGTGCTTGATCAATCATCGCCTGCAAGGAGTCAGAATCTGCAGGCGTTGCCTTGGCTGTGATAGGCAACTGTAGAGCAACGATACAAATGACGGAGACGAAAAGTAGCGGGAAAGATAATTTTCGATTGTTCCATCGTAATGACAGGGTGCATCCTCCCCTATTCCACTAGAGAGCTCTCTGGTTTATTGCCGGATAATCGGCTGCTAGCTACATTTAGGATAACAGCCTCTTTTCATTTTCGTATGACTCAACCGGGCTATAAAACGTGTCAAAAAACGCAACGATTTTAAAAAAATGGAAGGGTGCGAGAGGCTTACACCTGAGATGGCATTGTGCAATCAATACGGTCATACTAAATGGGAGAGAAGGAAGAGACGAAAAGGAGAGACAATAAATGGATACAAACATAGAGAAAGCACTGCGCACGACGCTGGAATATTGGGATCGGATGAAAAAGAGCCACGAGGACGACGCGGAGGACGATGCGAATCAGTTTGAGGCTTCGTTTTACCGCATGATGGAGCAAATCCGCGAGTGGTACAATCAACTGGAGACGAAGCCTGATACGCTAGAGGATGCGCTGCTTCTTCCGGACATGGCAGAGGTTGCAGAACAGCTGCCTGTAGAGATCATGTTGAATTTTGAAACAGAGCTGGAATTAATCGTAGATGGGCAAATACGGGAGGATGATGAGAAATACGATTAAAAACAGAGAACTTGTTGCATCCTATCCTTGACATGATTTACTAGAATATTGTGTTTGGGGAGGGTAAGCACAAGTGGTACCTACTCTGTTATGTGTCATTATCTTCATCCTTCTTCTGCCACCCATTTTATTTTTTGGTTATATGTACGCCCTGTCTAAACAACCGAAGCACTCCATTATTCGTTCCCATCCTTTTTTGGGGTGGATGCGTTATTTGCTGGAAAAGCTCGGGCCTGAGTTTCGCCAGTATTGGTTTGAATCGGATACAGAAGGGAAACCGTTCTCCCGTTCTGACTTTGTCGGTATGGTTTATGCGGCCAAATACCGGACCGACCTGATTTCGTTTGGTGGAAAACGCGATTACGAGAAGCCCGGCTTCTATTTGTCCAACGCGATGTTTCCGAGGCTGACGAGTGAGCTGCGGGTAGATAACGAGAAAGTCGTCCCTGGCAAAAAGTATGAGATTACCCATGAGGGACTGTTTACAAGAAGAGAGAAGTTTATCGAGGAACAAGAGGTTAAGCCGTGGATGCTGCATGACGAGGATGTCATTATCGTGGGCGAAAACAGAAGGCAGCCATGGCGGATGAAAGGGATGTTCGGCGCTTCAGCTACCTCCTTTGGAGCAGTGGGGGAAAACTATATCATGTCCACTGGGTATGGGGCACGTATGGCAGGCGGCTCTTGGATCAATACAGGAGAGGGTGGCGTTGCAGAAGTTCACCTCTCAACAGGCGTAGATATTATTTCCCAAATCGGGCCGGGGATGTTTGGTTTCCGTGATGACAAGGGCAAATTTTCGCTCGAAGAATTCAAGAAAAAGGCAAGCATCCCGAACATCAAAGCGTTCGAACTGAAATTTCATCAAGGGGCCAAAATACGCGGAGGTCATCTCGAGGGCTCCAAGGTCACGGAAAAAGTCGCGGCAGCAAGGCTGGTACCTGTGGGACAAACGGTCAATTCACCGAACCGCTTCGAATTCCTCACCAATCCGGATGAAGCCTTGCGTTTCATCGGTAGTTTGCAGGAGGCGGGAGGTAAGCCGGTGGGAGTGAAAATCGTCGTCGGCGATCCAAAGCGGTTGGAGCATTTTTTTGAGAAAATGCTGGAGCTGTCCATTTACCCGGATTTCATCACGGTAGATGGCTCTGAGGGCGGTTCAGGCGCAATGTTCAAGGCAATGGCAGATGGCATGGGCTTGCCGCTTTTCGCCGCCCTCATCATTCTTGATGATACGATGAGGAAATTCGGCGTACGGGACCGCATCAGGATCTTTGCTTCCGGCAAGCTCGTTACCCCTGACAAAGTAGCGATCGCCATGGCATTGGGAGCGGATTGCGTCAACTCCGCGCGTGGCTTCATGATTGCAACTGGCTGCATCATGGCGATGCAATGCCATACGGGCAAATGTCCAACAGGGGTCACTACGACGGATTCCAAGTACCAGGAGGCATTGGTTCCGGCAGAAAAACAGTGGCGTGTCATGAACTATATTTTGCAGTTGAGGGAAGGCTTGTTCTCGCTGGCGGCAGCATGTGGCTTGGAGAGTCCGACCGAGCTTCGGAGAGAGCATGTCGTGTTTACCAACGAAAGCGGGGAGACCATGCGTGTGGTTGACTTGTTTCCGTACCCGGTCGTGTCTAGATAATCATTTACAAAAGAGATAAATAATGGTATGGTGAATGAATCAGGCTATAGTACACCTTCCTTCTAACCCAATCCGATATTAGGGGTACTGCTTTCCTGATTTTTTTATGCCTATTAAAAAATGAAAAAGGCCGTGTGATCCTGTGCAAGCGATCATGCGGCCTTTGTTTATGTCTATCGATTAAGATATCGTGTTTTGCCCTGGCTTCCAGTCCATTGGGCACAATCCGCCTGATTGCAGAGCTTCGATCACACGGAGCGTTTCATCTACGCTTCTGCCCACCTTGGAGTTGGAGATGACTGCGTATTGCAGGATGCCTTCGGGATCGATGATGAAGCTGCCGCGCAGCGGAGCTTTGGTTGCTTCGTCCAGCACACCGTATGCAAGGGTCGCTTCTTTGCTGTAATCGGACGCGAGCGGGAACGAGAGTGGACCGATGCCTTCACTCGCTCTCATCCATGCTTTGTGTGTATGTATGCTGTCGCCGCTAATGCCAAGCACCTCGACATTCAAATCTGTGAACTCCTTGATCCGGCGATTGAGGCTGAGAATTTCGGTCGGGCATACTTTCGAAAAGTCAAACGGATAAAAGAACAAAAGAAGCCATTTTCCACGATAGTCTACCAAGCTCTTTGGCAGGGGAAATCCGTTGTCAAATGTCACGGTGTCCATCGTAAAATCAGGTGCAGGAAGTCCAATACGTGCTGTCATAGATCTCGATCTCCTCGTTTCTGATACCGTATGTCAGGTACTGGTAACAAAGTATCACGAATGATAAGGAGAATCAATTAGTTCTGAATATCAGAAGTGTAGTGGAGCTTTTTTGCATCGTTCTTTTGGAGAAGGAAGAAAACGATTGGAATAAAGGAAACCAAGAAACAACAGGCGGCGATAATCGGAAATGCGGACATTTCCAAAACAGCACGACCGAGATAGGTTTGCCAGCCGATTGCAGCTAAACCGAGCAAGTAGGCGATGCCTGTGAGATGGATAAATCCAGTACGAGCAGTGGATACATGCTTTTTACGTTCCGCTAACCAAGCGACTAAAGGTACTGCTTGCAGAGCATGAAAGCCAATACCATGGAGCCAAATGATATTCCCGTGCTGCCCGACCACTCGACCAGCATTGAATGAAATCCAGAGGCCTGCCGCAAACGATAGCATAATCGCAATCATTGCATAGCGGATGCCAACGGCCAGCTCTGGGTGTAGTGAATAAGCTTTTCTGCGGAAAAACTGAATGGCAATGAATACATAAAAGAGGACCAGGAGAAGAGCCACAAAAGTAAAAATGGAACCAACTGCGACGTCGAAGGGTGTACCATTTTTGACGAACCTCGGGTCCACACCGCGGAAGTTTTGTACGGTTTCTGCTCCGTAAGAATAGAAAGCAAGCAAGATATAAGACCAGCGAAAGAAAGCTCTACTTCGTGTACCCAAGGCAGATAACGGAATGATTGCGGCTGTCGTCAATAAAAATATTCCGAGTGCGGCATTAAAGGAAAACGCTTTCGAGACATCGCCATTAGGAGCGACGGGTCCCCCGTACAGCATGACCCAGATTGCGCATATAGCAGCGAGTAAGAAGCCAAGCAAGCCGGTGTACACTAACCATTTCTCCCCTTGAAAGAAAGGGGGTGCTGAATGACTTTTCATAACAGATTGATTCATGAATCGAGTTCTCCCTCCAGTAAAGTTTTGGTACTCTGCTACTCACTTTACAGGGATGAAGAATGCGGAATAACGGGCAGCGGAATGAAATCGAGTTAGGTCCGGGGACGGATTTATGTCTCGTTCCTGGAGGGAAGCTTTACCATCAGGAAAAATTGAAGTAAGATGGTTAAAAATTACAAAAAGGAATAAAAAATCAGGCTATCGTACACCTTCCTTCTGAGCTAAAGGTTTGGTTCACCATTAGGGGTACTGCTTTCCTGATTTTTTTCGTGATGCCAATGAAAAATCAAATCTACCTTCGCCGAAAAAATCAAATCATCGTACATCAGGGGCAGCATGAACTGCCTACCTCTTATTTAGCTGCGGCTTTGCGCAATATTGAGAGCTTGGGCTATACCTTTTCACTGGATTTACTAGAAAGAATCCGGACGCTGTCGGAAGGAGAGTTTTTCGCGCTCTATTCGGACGTGGTAGCTGTACTCAAGGAAAAGATCGGGGCATCCCGCCAGTACAAGCCGATGTATCCGAATTTTCCTAAGCAAGTCATGGAGGCTAGCGAGGGTGAGCTGTTTGTAAATGCGATCATTCATTATTTGACATTGGACCTTCCTGTGCACGAAGTGAAAAAACGTTTGCCTTTGCTAAGAGAATCTCGCCTGAAGCTGATTCATTTGGGCACAGATGAAGAGCTGCTGCAGGTTGGAATGAACTTGCTGCGCGCCAATAGCTCATTGTCAGCTACTGACAGGGAAGACTTGGAGGGCTTGATTCAGGCCTATGAAGGCATCGCAGAAGCTCTGCCAGCCGAGATTCCTCAAAAGGAAAACGTGGCGATCGCTGCTAGCCTGCTGCTCAAGTATGACAAGCTTCCTGCTACTTTTTTTGCCCAGTATTGCAAGACCGCGACAGATGTATTACGTCTGGCTGTGGCGCTGTCTGACGGGGATGTGAGCTTGGCAGAGCCTGCAAAATTTCGCAAGTTCAAACGCGGAGAGAGGAGACTGCTCCTTCGCCTGCTGGAAGCCAGCTCGAATATCGTAGAAGACATGAATCGTTACAAAAACAGATGGATTCGTCTCGGGGAAATCTTGCATCCGTTTGAATATAAGGATCGCTATCCGAAAGCGGCAGAAGCATTCGATATTTTGCGCAACAATCACAAGATCGAGACGTTCAATAGCCAAGTAGAGCAGGCGCTGGTCCGTGCGGATGTGAATACGGCGATCAAGCTGCTTGAACAGCGTCCAGGGGAATTTGCCCGTCGTCTGGATCATTTGTTGCGTTTGACGGAGCAGGGGAGTCCAGTCCTTTCTGCCTTCGAGAAAATTGCGGATGGTGTATCGACTCCAGTTCTTTTGCAAGTCATGAATCACTTCGACAAACGAGATAGCTACGGGGAATGGCGAACCTTTTTTCCGAAAGGGCAAGTGGCAAAAGTACAGGCAATCGAAAACCGAGTGCCAGGGCTGCAAGAGGACATCAGACAGAAGGCAGCGGATATTTGCCGGACATCCTTGTTAAACCGTTTTGGCAAATTGCCGTCGCTGGGTAACGTCTATATCGACCCGCGGCTGCAGGAGCATCTCGTTCCGTTTTCGATGCGATCAGCCAGCAAAGCACTACGCACGATTGCACGCGGCTCCCGGCTAACGATCCCGGATGGAGGAACGATTCGCTTTTTCCTGTGGTGGAGGGAAGGGATCGTTAACGATGTCCCTACAGGCAGAGTGGATATCGATTTGTCTGCCGTGCTCTATAATGAAGACTGGAAATACATGGAGCATATTTCCTATACCAATCTGCGTTCCGACAAGTATCAAGCGTGCCATAGCGGGGATATTGTGGAGGCTCCCAAAGGCGCGTGCGAATTCATCGACATCGACATGGATTCTGTCATCCGCTATGGCGGTCGATATGTCGTCATGAACCTGTATTCGTTTACGAGTCAGCCTTATTGCGATTTGCCTGAATGCTTCGCTGGCTGGATGATTCGTTCGGCGCCACAGACAGGGGGAATTTTCGAGCCGCAGACGGTACAGGACAAGATTGACCTCGCCGCAAACACGCGGATTTGTATCCCGGTCATTCTTGATCTCGTGGAAAGAAAAGTGATTTGGACGGATATCGCCCTGAATTCCGATCCGTGGTTTGCCAACAATGTGGAGTCCAATGCCGGAGGGGTGGAGCTGATGGGAAGAGCGCTCACCTCGTTGGTGAAGCCTACCCTGCATGAGTTGTTCATGCTTCATGCACAGGCGAGAGGGACGCTGACTGATCAAGCTGAGGAGGCAGATACGGTATTTTCCTTAGAGGAAGGAATTACGCCGTTTGATACGGAGATTATCATGGCGGATTTTATGCAATGATTGTTTCATAAAGGAAAAAGCAAGACCGTCAGGCAGTATGCACTGACGGTCTTTTTCATGGATGTTATTTCTTACATCGACAAAACCCCGCCATAGATCGGCTCCTGCTGCGTTTTTTGTCCCCAGGTACGCGTCCCATACTCGAAATGCCACCATTCTTTCGGATAGTTGACGAATCCGGCGGCGGTCATCAAATGATAGAGCAGTCGGCGATTGTCTCGAATCTCGATGTCTTTTTGTGTAGGCTGTACGAGTTCTTCATAATGGCGAGTTGCAGCCCTTACACTGAAATCATCGAAGGCTGTCCCCATCTCCAGCCAGCCATCAGGTCCTGCGATAGTCAGATCGACTGCGCCACCGGATAGGTGAGGGGACGGCTTGGAGAGGTCTGTTGTTGGATAAGCGACGAATTTGCTCAATTCTTCGGTGAGCGCGGGTCCTTCCTGCCAGCCTTGTGAAAGCAAGGCTTCACGGAAACGTTCATACAAAGATGCCTGTACCTCGAATGAGCGCCAGCCGTCCAACACGACGAGCTTGTAGCCAACAGGCAGTTGCGCGGCTGCCGTGGCGAGCTTGCGTGCTGCCCCTTCTCGCAAAAAGGCTTCTGGCTGTGTTCCGGCATAGCCCTCGTGGTAGTAGGCTGGATAGACTGTGATTTGTTCACAAAGGGAAGAGAGTGGGATCATCGGTTCGCCACATTCATTGATCGGCAGTGGGCTGGGCAGGATCATGTCTGGTATTTTTGGAATCGGAGGAAATAGCATGACTGCACACCACTTTCGATTGTTTTGCCAATAGGGTAACGAAAATTTTCAAGTAAGTAAATGGTGATTATCTTAAATTTTCTGCCAATAGACACCTGCAAGGAATCGGCAGCTTTTGCTTGAATCCTCGGTAGCTTTTGCTATTATTAAAGCAAGTGTTTGTCAACGAAACGAATGACATATACATATGGAAGAGAAACAGGTCCTTGTTTTTGCGAAACCGATTCGCAGGAGCAAGGTTAAAAGGGAAGTTTGGTGAAAAGCCAACGCGGTCCCGCCACTGTAAGAGAGTAGCTGTTCTTCAAGGCACCATGCCATCCACTGCCCATCCGGGAGCGGGAAGGAGAAGAAGAGCGATGATCCTCGAGCCAGGAGACCTGCCTGTTTTTATGTTTACACTGATTTCCTTCGGGTCAAAGGAAGAGGTGAGGATTGTTGCTTTCGGCTATCCGCGCTTTGTTTTTCCTTACGTACTGGGGAAAACAGAGCGCTTTTTTTGTTGGCTTCGGAAAGTATTTGGAGGAAACAGCGGAGTTAAATACGTCACTTTTTGAGGTGGTCACGATGGAGAAAAACGATAAGAAGCGGGGCTTGACCCTCGTTTACACAGGAGACGGCAAAGGAAAAACGACGGCAGCAGTCGGATTGGCTGTGCGGGCGACAGGGCGCGGAAAAAAGGTGCTGATGGTTCAATTCATCAAGTCGCCGGAGCGTACATACGGAGAAAAGATTATTTTCGATAAATTGGGCATTGAAATTGTGCAAAAGGGCGTTGGCTTCACATGGACGAAGACACCGGAGGAGCATCGTCAGGCATTGAAAGAAGCTTGGGCGTTTGCCAGCGAAAAGCTATCTTCCGGAGCGTACGATGTCGTCATTCTGGATGAGCTGAATAATGCATTGGCGATTGACCGCTTCCCGATTGACGATGTGTTGCCATTGTCCGATGTATTGGAAGCGATTCAAAACAGGCCAAGTCATATCCACCTCGTGATTACGGGACGGGCAGCAAAGCAGGAGATTTTGGACATCGCAGATTTGGTGACAGAGATGAAGCCAATCAAGCATTACTACGATGAAGGGATTCCAGCTGTGCTGGGGGTAGAGTTTTGACAAGCGCAGGTGTAATAGAAACGTACGGTCATGGTGGAGACTTGCTGACCGCAGCGCAGCGCTTTGGTCGAGAGCCAGAGCAGTTTCTGGATTACAGTGCCAATATTAATCCGCTGGGGATGCCAGCAAGCGTTCGTGAGATGCTACTGGCTTCGCTAGCTGTTGTAGCGCATTACCCAGACCCTGGACATCGTGTGTTTCGTCATGCATTGGCAAAACGGCTGCAAGTGCCGGAGGAATGGTTGCTGCCTGCCAATGGTGCAGCGGAGGCAATGGCATTAGCCATACTCGGTCTTTCGCCGCAAACGGTAGGCGTGGTATATCCTTGCTTTTCGGAATACGCGCAACTTTCCGAGCAGTATGGTGCCCATGTCATTGGCTGCTTCGGGAAGGAAGCGAACGGGTACAAGCCCGATCCTGTAGAGCTGCACACTCTTTTTACCCAGTCTGATCTCGTATTTGTCGGGTCGCCAAACAATCCGACCGGAATCCTGTATCAACCGGATGAGCTGCGCCAAATGGCGGAATGGACGAATGAGACCAATACGTGGCTCATCGTGGATGAGGCTTTTCTCGATTTTGTGGAGGAAGAGCGGCAGTATACATTGGCGACGCAGCTGGAGCGCTTTCCCCGTGTGATTTTGATGCGTTCGATGACGAAAATGTACGCGATCCCGGGATTGCGCCTGGGTTATGCGATTGCGCATCCAGATGTCATTGCGAAGATGCGCCAGAAGCAAGTGAGCTGGAGCGTGAATGCACTAGCCCTTTTAGCTGGAGAACTGTGCTTGCAGGAGCAGGCATACGAGGAACAGACGCGCAGGCTCATAAAAGCAGAACGTGCGTATTTGACTGATTGCATCCGTAGTGAGTTGGGCTGGCAGTTATGGCCGGGGGAGGCAAACTTTTTGTTGCTGCGATCGCCAGAAGGATTGCCAGCTGAACAATTGCAGGCACGGCTCGGCAAAAAAGGCGTTCTGATCCGCAACTGTGCGATGTATCCCGGTTTGACGGCACATGATGTGAGAATCGCAGTGCGTGGACGAGAGGAAAATGAACGACTTCTGGCAGCGCTTCGCGAGGTACATGCGGAAGGAAGTGAACAGCGATGAGCTTGGTGCTGGTAACAGGCGGTGTCCGTTCAGGAAAAAGCCGCTACGCGGAAGAGCTTGCGATGACGTTGAGCAGTCGAGTCCTGTACGTGGCGACAGGCAAGGCCTGGGATGATGAAATGAAGCAGAGAATCGAGCTGCATCAGGCACGTCGTCCGTTGGAATGGGGCTGTGTGGAGGTAGGAGAGCGCTTAACCGATTACCACGCATTTAGTGAGCAGTATGATGTGGTGTTGATCGATTGTCTGTCCACCTGGGTGAGTAATCGGTTGATGAGCGTGGATGAGTCGGAATGGAGAAGTCCTTCACACACGCAAGCCCTGTTGCAGGAGGCAGAGGCATGGCTGTTCCTCGTTCAGAATTCCCCGCAAAGAGTCATTGCTGTCACAAGCGAGGTCGGATTGGGCGGGGTAGCCTTGAGTCGTTTGGGCAGATGGTTTGCGGATGTGCTGGGCGATGTCAATCAGAGAAGTGCGCGACAAGCAGACGCCGTCTACGCGGTTTTGTCAGGGATACCGTGGAGGATCAAAGGATGAGTGCATTTTTACACGCGATCTCGTTTTTTACGCGTATTCCGGTTCCGTGGCTTCGTCCTTCAGAGGAAGCATGGAGAAAAAGCGTCAACTGGTATCCCGCAGTTGGTTTGGTCATCGGTTTATTGCTATGGGGTGTACATCAGGCAGGCCTGCTGTTGTTTAGTCCTTGGATCACGGCTATTTTGACGTTGGTCGCATGGGTCTACGTGACTGGTGGTCTTCATATGGATGGGTGGATGGACCTCGCGGACGGTCTTGGCAGCAGCAGACCGAGAGAGCAAATACTGGCGATTATGAAGGACAGCCGCGTAGGTGCGATGGGCGTTCTTGCTGCGATTATGCTGTTGCTGATCAAGGCGGGTGCAGTCGCAGAGCTCTCACATCCGGGATGGGGCAGCTTTTTGATCGTAGCACCAGTGGCAGCGAGGACACATGTGCTTTTGTCGATCAAGCTCTGGCCGTATCTTTCGGCAGACAAAGGGATCGGAAAAGGCATCAGTGCTGGGCTTTCCGTTTCCTCTATCATCGTGAGCTACATCATCGTGTTTGCCGCAGGTTGGTATCTTGGGGGCTTGCAGGTCATCACAGCCATTTTCCTGTCGCTATTGTTCGCTCTACTGTTTTCACGCTCGGTTGCAAAAAAACTAGGCGGTTTAAATGGAGACTGCTACGGGGCTGTTATCGAAAGCAGTGAAGCGGTCGTTCTGCTGGTGTTAGTCGGGAGCTGGTGGATATGAAGCTAGTTTGGATACGCCACGGGGAGACAGACAGCAATCGTGAGCATCGATATTTGGGGCATAGCGACGTTCCTTTGAATGAGAGCGGGCATCTGCACGCGAGTGATTTGGCCAAGGAATTACCAGTGTTCATTGGGGGACCTGCTGCGATTTACTCGAGCGACCTGCTCAGATGCATGCAGACTGCCGAACCACTCGCAGCTGCTTTGGGGCTATCGGTTATTCCGGAGCCAGCATTGAGAGAGCTGTCTTTTGGTGAGTGGGAGCTGATGACGTACGACGAGCTGATGGTGTCGGACCCTGTGCGGGCCACGAGGTGGTACGACGATCCTTTTCGAAATCGACCTCCACAAGGGGAGAGTCTGGAAGAGCTGGGGATGCGCGTGGATCGTTGGCTACGGTCCTTGTTAGAGAGAGAGGACAAGGAGGAGGCATCCGATCCAGTCGTCATCGTCACACATGGCGGCGTGATCCGCTGGTTCCAGGCTGCGTGGCTCGAAAACAATCCTGACCGATATTGGCAGGTCGATGGCGTTAAGCATGGGGAGGCTCTGGTAGCGGAATGCTTGGATGCGCAAGGGCAGAGTTGGATGCGACAACCCCTGAAGAGTAAGAGAGGGACAACATGACAGAAGTATGGATACTGTGCGCGGCCTACTTGATTGATCGGGTGGTAGGAGACCCCAGGAGCCTGCCACATCCAGTGATCATCATGGGCTGGTGGATTACACGATTGGAAAGGGTTATACGTTTTCTCGTCAAAGAGGAGTCTCATTTGAAGCTGGCAGGAGTCCTGTTCCCGCTCGTGATCGTTGGTGGCAGCTACGCTGTCGTTTGGCTACTTTTGTGGGGAGTCACGTTCATCCATCCGGTGCTTGCTTGGATCTTGGGTGCCTGGTTGATTTCCACGACGATTGCGTCAAAAGGCTTGGCCGATGCCGGAATGGAGATTGCCCGTCATCTCGTGGCTGGGGATATGGAAGCGGCGAGACGCTCCTTGTCCATGGTAGTCGGACGCGATACAGAGCGGCTAGATGAACCGGAAGTATGTCGAGGAGCAGTGGAAACCGTGGCGGAAAACATTGTTGATGCGATCGTCTCCCCGCTGATTTACGCAGCGATTGGGGGAGCGCCGTTGGCAATGGCGTACCGTGCCGCTAACACCCTCGACTCCATGGTTGGCTATAAAAACGAGCAGTATATGAATCTCGGCTGGGCATCTGCCCGCTTTGACGATGTACTGAACTACATACCCGCCCGTTTGACAGCTTTGTTGCTCGTTGCCGCAAGCTGGCTGCAGCGATTGGATGGGAAGCAGTGCTGGGCAATGATCAGAAGAGATGCGCATTTGCATCCGAGTCCAAACAGTGGTTTGCCGGAAGCCGGAGTCGCTGGCGCATTAGGCGTGCAGCTCGGGGGACTGAACTATTACCAAGGTGTTGCATCGAATCGGGCAAAAATGGGAGATGCGAAGCGACCATTGCAATCAAGTGATATTGTCACGACGATTCGTTTGATGTATCTCGTTTCGCTCTTATGTCTGCTCGTTAGCGTGATGATATCGATTTTATTATAAACAGGAAGCGAAAAGGGGAGGGGCCTTATGAGCGGCAAGTTGTTTGTGATCGGGTTTGGTCCAGGAAGTTTTGAGCATATCACCAAGCGGGCGCGGGAAGCCCTGGAGGAGTCCGATGTCATTATCGGCTATTCCACCTACGTAGATTTAATCCGCGGACTTTTGACGAATCAGCAAATCGTCAGCACAGGGATGACAGAAGAAGTGACGCGTGCACGGGAAGCCGTGCGTCAGGCGGAAGAGGAAGGCAAAAAGGTAGCGGTCATTTCCAGTGGAGACTCAGGAGTTTACGGGATGGCAGGTCTTGTATACGAGGTGTTGGTGGAAAAAGGCTGGACAGAAGCAACTGGCGTACCAATCGAAATCGTACCGGGGATCTCGGCGATCAATTCCTGTGGGGCAATCCTCGGTGCGCCTATCATGCACGACGCATGCACGATCAGTCTGAGCGATCACTTGACGCCGTGGGAACTGATTGCTAAACGGATTGACGCAGCAGGGATGGCTGACTTTGTTATTGCGTTGTACAATCCGCGCAGCGGACGGCGTACCCGCCAGATTGTCGAAGCGCAACGCATTCTTTTGCAGTACCGCTCACCAGATACGCCAGTCGGTATCGTGAAAAGTGCTTATCGCGAACGCGAAACGGTTGTCGTGACGACTTTGGCGCAAATGCTAGAGCATGATATCGGCATGTTGACCACGGTGATTATCGGAAATACATCGACATTTGTATACGACGGCAAAATGATTACGCCGCGCGGCTACCAGCGCAAATACACGCTGTCTGCCGATGAGCAGCCACTGAAGCTACATCAGCGTCTGCGTGTAGAAAATGAACCTTGGTCGCTTGAGGCCTCTGAGGAGAGCCTTGCGTCAGCTCCGGCAGCACCAGCAACACCGAAGGAAGAAAGACCAATCGCCGTTACGGAGGACAGCGTAACTGCTACAGAACCAGCAAATCGTGCAGCAACAAGCACGGCAGTACTGGAAGCACCGCCTGTAACAGAAGCAGCCGCACCGAAAGCTCCTTTCGCATGGGCCATGGAGGCATTGACGGCTATCAATACGGCGAAAGGCATTGAAACCAAGCCAGCTGTAGGCCAAGTCAATCGTCCGGTGTCTACCTTTACGCCAGAGATGATTTTCGAATGCGCGGTAAGTCCGGGGGTCGCCAATAAAAAAATCACGCCGCTGCAAATGATGACGATTGCCGAAGTGGCCGGCGAAAAAGGCGAGATCGAATACACCCCACACCACCAAATGATTTTGCGCGTACCGACTGCCAGCCCTGAGAGCATCACTAGCCGCTTGCGAGAGCTTGGATTGATTCTCAGCCCAATCGGAGACGTTTTGCAGGTAAAAGCATGTGATTTCTGCGACGGCGAGAAAAAAGACAGCATTCCTTATGCCGACGAGCTGCACCAAAAGCTGGGTGGAAAAGAAATGCCGAAGGAACTGAAGATCGGCTTCAACGGCTGCGGGATGGCGTGCTATGGCGCGGTTCAAGAGGATATCGGGATCGTATTCCGCAAAGGAAAGTTCGATTTATTCCTGGGAGCAAAAACGGTGGGTCGCAATGCACACTCTGGTATTCCGGTAGCAGAAGGCATCGAAAAAGAAGAGATTGTTCCACTCGTGGAGCGAATCGTGAACCGATTCAAAAAAGACGCGTTTCCGAACGAGCGGTTCCACAAGTTTTTCCAACGTGTAGGTGAGCTGGAGGGCTACGCATGGTACGAGCCAGCAAAAGCTGAAATCGAGAACGCTGCATGCGGAGATTAATGCAAGAACACCGAATAAAAACGAGGGGGACATAAAATGGACGCAGTATTATTTGTAGGTCATGGAAGCAAGGATCCGGAAGGCAATGAAGAGATTCGCCAGTTTGTAGCGACGCTTACACCGGACTTGGATGTACCGATTATCGAGACGTGCTTTCTAGAGTTTGCCCGTCCTGACATGCTGCAAGGATTGAATACATGCGTGGCTAAGGGAGCGACCCGTGTAGCGGTGATTCCAATCATCCTGTTCTCTGCCGGACATGCAAAAATTCATATTCCAGCTGCCATCGATGAGGCGAAAGAGCTGCACCCACACGTTCAGTTCATCTACGGACGTCCGATCGGTATTCACGACGAAGTCATCAATATTTTGACCGCACGTATGGAAGGGGCAGGCTTTTCCTCTGGGGAAGACCACGATGATCTGGCAGTACTCGTAATCGGACGCGGCAGCAGCGATGCAGATGCCAATAGCGATATTTACAAAATGTCTCGACTGTTCTGGGAGCGATACAAAGCCAAGTGGGTAGAGACTGCCTTCATGGGCGTGACGTATCCATTGTACGACGAGGGCGTTGAGCGTTGCCTGAAGCTAGGTGCGAAGCGCATCGTTCTCTTGCCGTACTTCTTGTTCACGGGTGTGCTGATCAAACGGATGAGCGACCAGCTGGAGAAGTTCCGCGAGCAATATCCAGAAGCCCAGTTCGAAATGGCCGAGTATTTTGGCTTCCATCCGTTGCTGAAAGAAGTGCTCAAGGATCGTGTGGTGGAAGCGTTGCACGGTGAAGTGAAGCTGAACTGTGATACCTGTCAGTACAGGCTGGCAGCGATGGAGCACATCGACCATCACCATCACCACCACGATGACGAGGATGGACATCATCATCACCACCACCATCATCATCATGACCACGACCACGACCATGATCACGATCATGACCACAAGCATGATCACAAGCACGACCACGTTACCAAGTAGGAGGGAGACAGCATGATTCTGGTACTGGCTGGAACGAGCGACGCGCGCGAGTTGGCTTTGCAAATCAAGGACAAGGGCTACGAGCTGTTGACGACGGTCGTCACTGACAATGCTGCGAAAAGTATGGAGGAGGCGGGCGTGCCTGTCCAGGTCGGACGCCTGACCGCCGAAGATATTCAGCAGCTGATCCAAGAGAGAGCCGTGCAATGCGTGGTCGACGCGAGTCATCCTTTCGCAGAGGAAGCCTCCAAAAACGCCATGGCAGGAGCACAGGGCGCGGGAGTCCCCTACATTCGCTACGAGCGGGAAAGCCTTTCCTCACCGGGCAGCGAGAAGCTGATTGTAGTAGAAGACTACGTCCAGGCGGCTGAGCTGGCGGCTGAAAAGCGTGGCGTCATCATGCTGACGACAGGAAGCAAGACGCTGAAAACGTTCACGGATCGGCTGTTGGGCCTGCAGGACACGACGCTGGTAGCACGCATGCTGCCGCGTCTTGACAATATGCAGAAATGCGAAGAGCTCGGTGTCGAGCAAAAAAACATCGTCGCGATGCAAGGTCCTTTTTCCAAGGAGCTGAACAAAGCGCTCTACGATCATTATGGTGTTACGCTGATGATTACCAAGGAGAGCGGCAAGGTAGGCGCTTTTGACGAAAAAGTGGAAGCGGCACTGGAAATGGGTATCGAAACAATTGTCATCGGTCGTCCGAAGATCGATTATGGAACGAAGTTTTCGGATTACGCCAGCGTGCTGGGCGAACTCAAACAAGTGACTGGAGGAAACTAACCATGGATTTCAAAACGGAATTTAAACCAATGACCGTACAACCGCAAGAGATTGAAGAATTGAGCTTTCAAATCATTACAGATGAGCTGGGCGAGCATTCTTTTACAGAAGAACAATATCCGGTAGTACAACGTGTCATCCACGCATCCGCAGACTTTGACCTCGGACGCAGCCTTGTTTTCCACCCGGATGCAGTAAAATCAGGCATCGAAGCGATCCGCAGCGGCAAAATCGTCGTAGCAGATGTACAAATGGTGCAAGTCGGTATCAGCAAAAACCGCATTGAGAAATTCGGCGGAGAAGTGAAGGTGTACATCTCTGACCGCGATGTGATGGAAGAGGCGAAGCGTCTGAATACGACCCGTGCGATCATTTCCATGCGCAAAGCGATCAAGGAAGCGGATGGCGGAATCTTTTGCATCGGAAACGCACCTACGGCACTCCTGGAGCTGATCCGCATGGTGAAGGAAGGCGAAGCAAAGCCAGGTCTGGTGATCGGGATGCCAGTTGGCTTCGTATCTGCTGCAGAATCCAAGGAAGAGCTGGCGAAGCTCGATATTCCATTCATCACGAATATGGGACGTAAAGGCGGAAGCCCAGTAACCGTAGCAGCATTGAATGCCATTTCGATCATGGCGGAACGGTTGGGCTAAGCAGATGGCAGCCAAAGCAGCAACGGACGAAAAAGAGGCAAAGCCCCTCCGCCACGGATATACGACTGGATCATGTGCAACGGCTACGACCAAGGCTGCTTTGATCGCGCTGATTACTCAGGAAGAGCAAAGCCAAGCGACGATTCGCCTGCCAATCGGCGAGGACGTCACCTTTCAGATGGAGAGCTGTGAATTTTCATTGGAGAGGGCGACAGTAGGCACGATCAAGGATGGGGGAGACGACCCTGACGCGACACACGGTGCCCTTATCCTCTCTACCGTAGAATGGTCGGATGAGCCTGGCATTATTTTGGATGGCGGACTCGGTGTGGGACGGGTGACCAAGCCAGGTTTGCCCGTTCCGATTGGCGAGGCAGCGATCAATCCCGTCCCGCGCAAAATGATCAGGGAAACCGCGCAGGCTGTTCTGGATGAGTACGGGACACAACGCGGGATCAAAATCGTCATCTCCGTGCCCGCGGGCGAGGAAATCGCCAAAAAAACATTGAATGGACGACTCGGCATACTCGGCGGCATCTCCATTTTGGGGACGCGTGGAATCGTGGTGCCGTTTTCCACTTCTGCTTACAAGGCAAGCGTGGCGCAAGCGGTCAATGTCGCGAAGGAAGCCGGCTGCGATCATATTGTCCTGTCGACGGGCGGAAAGAGTGAATCCTACGGGGTCGCTACTTATCCAGAGCTGTCGGAAGAAGCATTCGTGGAAATGGGCGATTTCGTCGGCTTTTCCCTCAAACAGTGCAAGAACAAGGGTATGCGAAAAGTGACCTTGGTCGGGATGATGGGCAAGTTTTCCAAAGTAGCGCAGGGCGTCATGATGGTTCACTCCAAAAGCGCACCGGTTGACTTCGGCTTCCTCGCTCAAATGGCGGCAGATGCGGGAGCTTCGCAGGAGCGTATTGACGAAATTTTGGGAGCCAACACCGCTTCGCAGGTAGGCGATATGATGGTGGACACGCCCGCCTTTTTCGAGATCATGTGCGAAAACTGCTGTCGCGCTGCACTTAAGGAAGTGGGCGGCGGCATCGAGGTCGAAACCATCATCATCACAATGAAAGGGTCCCTGTTGGGAAGGGTGACGATCAATGACACAGGCGATGAAAGTAATTGGAATCGGGGATGATGGACAGCAGAGTCTGCTGCCGTTGTACCGGACTTGGATAGAAGAAAGTGAACTGTTGGTCGGAGGAGAGCGACACCTCAGTTTTTTCCCGGAGTATAGAGGGGAAAAGCGTGTACTGAAGGGCGGTCTGACTGCCATGGTGGAGGAACTGCGTACAGAGACGCGCAAGACGGTCATTCTGGCGTCAGGTGACCCGCTCTTTTACGGGATCGGCAGCTTGCTTGCAAAAAAGCTAAACGTGGAGATTTACCCGCACCTAAGCTCCATCCAGCTCGCTTTTGCCAAAATGGGAGAAGCATGGCAGGATGCGACACTTGCTAGCGTGCACGGGCGCAGTATAAAAGGTCTGGCACAGCGGATCGATGGGAAAGAAAAGGTTGCACTGTTGACGGATCGGGAAAACTCGCCAGCAGCGATCGCCCGCTATCTCCTTTCGTTCCACATGACCGAGTACGATGCGTTCGTGGCGGAGAATCTAGGCAGTGCGGAAGAGCGGACAGGCTGGTATTCCCTTGAGGAAATGGCAGATGGTATCTTCTCTGATCTGAATGTCGTGATTTTGAAAAAACGCCGTCCAAGCCCGGTATGGCCGTTTGGAATCGCAGATGAAGAGTTCTCCCAGCGCAAGCCAGACAAGGGACTCATTACGAAAAAAGAAGTGCGCATTTTAAGCATTGCACAGCTACAATTGCATGCCAAAAGCATCGTTTGGGACATCGGCACCTGCACAGGCTCTGTCGCAATCGAAGCGGCACGAATTGCACGTGAGGGTGAAGTGTACGGCGTAGAGAAGAACGTGGACGATCTGGAAAACTGCCGCCAGAACATGGCGAAGTTTCGCACGGATTTGACAGTGATCAATGCACGTGCCCCACATGGCTTGGATGAGTTCCCAGACCCGGATGCCGTATTTATCGGCGGCAGTGGCGGAGAATTGCGCGAGCTGTTGAACATCTGCTGCACTCGATTGCGCCCGAATGGCCGGATTGTGGTGAACGCAGCGACCATTGAGACATTGTACGAAGCGACACAAGCATTTGCGCAGGAAGGATTCGAGACATCGGTGACACTGGCGCAGCTATCGCGCAGCAAGCCGATTTTATCCCTGACGCGCTTTGAAGCATTGAATCCGATCTACATCATTACGGCCTGGGCCAAGCAGGCAGAAGAACAAGGAGGAGACAGCAAGTGACTAAGATCGGAACATTGTACGGACTGGGAGTAGGTCCCGGCGACCCTGAATTGATTACCGTCAAAGCATTTCGTCTATTGCAGCAATCGCCAGTGATTGCGTACCCGAAAAAACGAATGGGCAGCAAAAGCTACGCACATCAAATCGCGGAGCTGTATGTGCAGTCCCCAGACAAGGAAATGCTCGGACTCGTATTCCCGATGACGCGGGACAAAGAAATTTTGGAGCGTGAGTGGAACAACACGGTGGAGATCGTCTGGGAGCGTTTGTCTGAAGGCAAGGATGTCGCTTTTGTAACGGAAGGCGATCCGATGTTTTACAGCACGTTTATCCACATGATGCGCGTCATGCATGAGGAACACCCGGAAGTGCCAATCGTGACCGTACCAGGCGTCTCTTCGTTTCTGGGAGCAGCTTCCCGCTTCAATCTGCCACTGGCGGATGGCGACGAGCAGATCGGAATCATCCCGGCAACAGAAGACAAGGAAGCCATGCGCAAAGCGCTTGAGAACCACGATACCGTCGTGTTCCTGAAGGTAGCAAAAGTACTGCCAATGATCATTGGTTTGCTGAAAGAAATGGGGCTGGCTGAAAAGGCAGCGGTAGCGACCAAGGTCACTTCCTCCGAGGAAATGGTTTGGACCGATATGCGTGAACTAGAGCGGGCAGAGCTTAGCTATCTTACACTGATGGTGGTGAAAAAGTAATGAAACTGTACATAGTGGGTGCGGGTCCCGGCGACCCTGATTTGATTACGGTAAAAGGCTTGAAGCTACTGCAAAAGGCAGACGTCATTATGTATACCGACTCTCTCGTGAACGAGGATTTGGTAGCAATGAGCAATCCCGATGCAGAGGTACTGCAAAGCTCGGGTATGGCATTGGAAGAAATGGTAGAACTGTTGGTAGACCGGATTCGTAGCGGAAAAACAGTCGTACGCCTGCATACAGGTGATCCCTCCATTTATGGCGCGATCATGGAACAGATCGCACTGTTGAAGGAAAAGGGCATCGAGGTAGAAATCGTTCCAGGTGTGAGCTCCGTATTTGCGGCAGCGGCAGCAGTAGGCGCCGAGCTGACGATTCCTGATCTGACACAGACGATCATCCTTACCCGCGCAGAAGGTCGCACACCAGTACCTGAAAGAGAAAAGCTGCGTGCACTCGCTGAGCATCATTGCACGTTGGCTCTGTACCTTAGCGCGACTTTGACGAAAAAAGTAGTCCGCGAGCTGGTCGATGCAGGCTGGAGCGAGGACACACCTGTCGCAGTCGTACAACGTGCGAGCTGGCCGGATCAATTGATCGTCCGCACGACGTTGAAAAACTTGGACGAAGACATGGGCAAAAACGGCATTCGCAAGCACGCGATGATTTTGGCTGGCTGGGCATTGGACCCAAACATCCACGACAAGAGCGAGCAATACCGTTCCAAGCTGTACGATAAAACCTTTACACACGGGTTCAGAAAAGGTGTGAAGGAATAATGAAGATCATCGAACTGATCGAGGGAGAAATCCCTGTTATCGAGCAGCGCGGAGACTATGCGATCGTCGCCATCACGAAGCACGGAGTAGAGATGGCGCGCGATCTGGCACAGAAATTCCCTGGGACAGACCTGTACTACATGAGCAAGTTCGAGCGCGGAGACGAGGAAGCGCGCGGCATCCAGCTGTTTTCGAACAGTGTACGGATGCTGTTTCCCGCTCTCTGGCCTGCTTATAAAGGTTTAATCATCATTATTTCACTGGGTGCGGTTATTCGGATGATCGCACCTTTGCTCGAAGATAAAAAGAAAGACCCAGGTGTCGTCGTCGTCGATGACCGTGGGGAGAATGTCATCAGTGTGCTGTCCGGCCATTTGGGCGGTGCCAATGAGCTGGCTCGCGAGGTAGCGGCAGTCATGGATGCTCGTCCGATTATCACGACAGCATCTGACGTACAAAAGACGATCCCGGTCGATCTATTCGGTAGACGTTTTGGTTGGGAGTGGGATTCCGCTGAAAAGCTGACCCCTGTCAGTGCTTCTGTCGTAAATGAGGAGCGCGTAGCTGTCATCAATGAATCCGGTGAACGCGACTGGTGGATGCATGACACACCGATGCCACCGTCCATCAAGGAATACGCGACAATCGCTGAGGCAAAAGCCGATCAGCCGCAAGCTGCTCTAGTCGTTTCTCACCGCTTGCTCACACCGGAGGAACAAACGATGTTGGACAACGGCGTCCTTTATCGTCCGAAGGTAATCGTGCTCGGGATGGGCTGCAACCGTGGAACCTCCGTAGAGGAGATCGAGGCAGTCATCAAGGAAACGCTGGATGAACTGCAATTTTCAATCAAAAGCGTAAAAGCACTGGCCACCATCGAGTTGAAAAAGGATGAAGCGGGATTGATCGCCGTTTGTGAAAAATACGGCTGGCCATTCGTCTGGTATTCGCCGGAAGAGTTGAATCAGGTAGAAATCAGCGATCCGTCTGATACCGTCTTCAAATTCACTGGAGCGTACGGAGTGAGCGAGCCTGCCGCGAAGCTGTATGCTGGCGCGGGCGAA
>NZ_AKIX01000004.1:0-39710 GCF_000282075.1 Brevibacillus sp. BC25 | reverse complement strand
GTCGAGGACTTATCCACACACTCTTAGCAATCATGCGTATTCAGTTTTGAAGGAATAACGAAGAGAGGAGTCAATCCACTGGATTGGCTCTTTTTCCTATAAGAGAAGGGGAGCACATGGAACCAAAAGCAGAGAAGAAATATGAAGCTGACATGTACGAACCGATTCGGAATTATTTTGTCGCACAAGGATATGACGTTTTTGGCGAGGTCAAGCATTGCGATTTAACGGCCATCAAAGGCGAGGAACTGATCATTGTTGAGTTCAAGCGCAACCTAAGTGTGGAATTGCTCATACAGGCAACCAAACGACAGCGCTATACCGATTTTGTCTATATAGCAATTCCGAAGCCCAGATACAAATTGTTTTCGAAAAAATGGCAAGATATATGCTACTTGGTTAGACGTCTCGAGCTCGGTCTCATTCTCGTGTCCTTCCCAAAAAGAGGGCCCGCAGTCATGGAAGTGAATATTTCACCGGGACCGTTTGATCGGGTAAAAAGCAAGCAATTCAATCAAAAAAAGCGAAACCGCATCATTGAAGAGATGCGGGGAAGATACGGCGATTACAATGTTGGCGGCAGCTATCAAACCAAGCTCATGACGGCTTACAAGCAGAGCTGCATTCAAATAGCGACGTTGCTTCAGCAGTATGGGCCGTTATCGCCTAAATTACTCAAGAGTAAAGGGGCGGGGGAGAAAACCTCGTCGATTCTTATCCAAAATCATTATGGTTGGTTTACCCGTGTGCAACGCGGGCTGTATGCGATCACTCCGACAGGAGAGAGAGAAATCGCGGAGAATCCTGAACTCATTGCTTACTATCGAGAACAGGCAGAGGAAATACAGGGTACACTTACGCTGGACTCAGAAAAACAAAGGCAGCCTGCCGTGAAAGAATAACAGGCTGCCTTTTCCTATTGAAAGAATGAATTAGTGCGCGATCCATTCTGCTGTCATTTGTCCCACCAGTGCACGCCCAGCCACAATGTCTGGATGGAACTGGATCGTTGCATTTTGCCGGACGATTTTCACCTGTTGAATGGCATCCGATAATGGCTGTTCATTCGCCAGCTTCCCCCGAGCTTTTGCGATAGAAAGTCCCGCGACCGTGCCTTGAGCCATTGCCACTTTGGCACTTTCAATTCCCGTGATATTGCCGGCAACATAGAGTCCAGGGACTGGCGTTCGCATGTTTTCATTGTGTAAGGGGACATGCCCGCCCAAGGAGGGAACATAGGCAAAAGGGCACCCGGAAATCGCTGCCAATTCGGCGAGTGGACTTAATCCGCCTGCGATACAGACGAAATCAGCTGGAATGACTTGTTCGGTTCCAACTATGGGTGAGCCATCGGCTGCAACTCGGGCGATACGGACACCCTCGACTTGAGACGTTCCGACGATCTCCACTGCTGCTGTTCGTAGTTGAATCGGGATGTCCCACATAGAAAACCCGTTTGAGGGGTAGAGGGACACTGCCAGCTTTTGCATCCATGAACTTCCCATCAGTTTGCTCCCCAGCCGAATCATTAGAGAAGGTGCAAGATGGGCGACCCGCAATAAGGATTGCATTACTGCTTGTGGTTGCCCCGTAGTGCCACTGACAGTCGTACATGGTGGGAGTATCATTCGATCCACCGTAATTCCAGCCAACTGCAATTCCCGGGATATCGCGACTGATAAGACATTGATTCCAATGACTACCCCGCGTTGTCCTACTCGCACGCGCTGCACATTTGTCATGACTTGAGCAGCTCCGATGGACATCACGCCAGGTAACGTCCACCCTGGCACGGGTACGGCTGCTTCAGAAGCACCCGTTGCGATCAGGAGCAATGGGACTGTCATTTCCCCCTGTGTCGTAGAGACGACCCAGCCATTCTGGGATTGCGTCAAATGAAAGACGGAGACGCCGCAGGAGATCTCTACACCGAGATGTTTCGCTTCCTCCGTGAGCCGGGCTGCCTCATCCAGTCCATTCCACCACACACCGTCCGGTTCTTCGTGAAGCTGTCCAAGCAAGCGGCCCCCAGGGCGATAGAACTCATCGACTACACGAACAGCCAATCCCTGCCTAGCACTTGAAATTGCTGCAGATAAGCCCGCTGGTCCAGCCCCGATGATGAGAAGGTCGATCATGTACCATGCCCTCCTTTTTTCAAGGGAGTAGGAAGGAGAGAACCCGCAGTCACTTGCATGCCTTCCTGCACAAGCGTCATACATGCACGCACGGTAGGAACACCATCTACATGGACGCGACATTCATAGCAGTGACCGATATTGCAGTAAATTCCTCGCGGTGTTCCTTTTTCCTCATGCACCCGAAGCGTACGGACCCCTGCGGCCAATAGGGCTCCCGCAATCGTTTCGCCTTCGTAAGCCGTATAGACAGAGCCGTTATAATAAAAAGGAAGCTGCTTTCTGTCACCGAGTGAACCGAGGACCGGATGGTGATCAATTCGTTGACTCATGTCCGTTGCCCCCCAAGCGTTTGAAATGAGACAGGACGGATAGGCGGTTGGTATCCAAGAGGTACAGTATGAGAAGGCGCTTGGCCAGTTACTTGCGCAATGACCTGATCGATCAATGTACGGCAGGTTCTCCCACCGCAGCAGCCCATGCCTGCTCTGGTCCGTAGCTTCAGCTCGCGTGCGGTACATTGGTAGGTTTGGGCGGTCTCTACCAATTCAGCGAGAGTTACTTCTTCACAACGGCAGATAATCAATGGATGCGATTCCATGATGAAGCCTCCTTTCATTCTTGTTTGATGAAAATGCAAGTGTCGTGCCATGGGAAGTAGAGAGAGAGCGTCCTGGCTGGCACAATACTTGCTGAATATTCTCAAAGAAATAGCCCAATCACGACAAAACAAAAGAGGGATGACAGAGATGGAAAAAGTAACAAGACTGCGTGAGCAATTCGATTCATTTGGGATTGACGGGATGTTGATCACCAATGGACAAAACCGCCGATACCTCACAAACTTTACAGGTACATACGGAGTTGTTCTCATTTCAAGGGACCAGGCCAAGCTCTTCACAGATTTCCGTTACACAGCCCAAGCGCAAGCACAAGCAACAGGGTTTGAGATCGTTTATTTGCCAACAAAAGAATCCGTTTACAGCGAAGTAGCGCGTCAGGCGGAAGCGATGGGGATCAATCATCTCGGCTTTGAGGAGGAGAATGTCTCATTTGCTTTGCATCGCAAATACACCGAGGCCGTCCAAACAGCATTCATTCCGACGTCAGGTGTCATTGAGGGATTGCGGATGATTAAGACAAAGGAAGAACTGGCGATCATCCGAACAGCTGCGCAAATCGCCGATGCGGCATTTTCCCATATTACTTCCTTCCTGCGTCCTGGTATCACAGAGCTCGCGGTGTCTAATGAATTGGAAATGTTCATGAGAAAGGAAGGGGCGTCGGGTTCTGCTTTTGACATCATTGTTGCTTCTGGTTATCGTTCCGCACTTCCTCATGGCGTAGCGAGCGAAAAAATGATTGAAGCCGGAGATATGGTCACGTTGGACTTTGGCGCATTGTACCAAGGGTATCGCTCTGATATTACCCGTACGGTTGCTGTTGGCACTCCTGATGAACAACTCAAAGCCATCTACGAGATCGTTTTGGAAGCACGCAATCGGGCAGTTGCGGGCATTCGTCCTCGCATTACCGGGAAAGAGGCAGACGCCTTCGCACGGGACTACATCACGGAGCACGGCTATGGCGAGCGATTTGGACATGGGATGGGGCATGGAGTGGGCCTCGATATTCATGAGGAGCCATTTATGTCCACACGTTGCACCGCTGTACTCCAAGAAGGCATGATTTTGACCGTGGAGCCGGGGATTTATATCCCAGAGCTGGGTGGGGTCCGTATCGAAGACGATTTGGTTGTCACAGAGAATGGCAATGAGGTGCTGACACATTCACCGCGCGAATTGATCATTTTATAAATCGAGAGACAAAAGCCTTGGCCGAGTAAGTGGGCTGAGGCTTTTTTTTGTTTACCAGCGGTGTCTAAGATTTGAAACACAACAAGCATTACAGTGTACAAAAAAATTTACAAAGACCAACTCTAGAACGAAGCCACTGCCGCCTTCATTTTTGGCACATCTCTTGCATTCTGATAATTCTGAAAACCAACACATAACGACTGAACAATGGGGGTTGATCAAATGAAAAAAAGTATGTTCGCAGTAATGAGTAGCCTAGCAGTCATGGGATTAGCGTTAGCAGGATGTGGAGGAGGACAGCCAGCAGCAAAGCCAGCCGAGCAAGCATCACAAAGTGGACAGTCGAGCACACAGCCAGCACCTGCCACCACGGCTAAAGAAACAGAAAAAGCCCAAATCCTACGCTGGAATCTTCACTCCGAACCACCTACAGGTGATCCTGGACTTGCGGAAGACACGACTTCTGCTGCCATCGTCAAAGCAGTATTTGATGGACTGACACGCATCGGGCCTTCGGGCAAGCCAGAGGAAGCAGTAGCCGAGAAGATTGAAGTATCTAGTGATATGAAAACATACACCTTCAAGCTGAGAGACTCCAAGTGGAGCAACGGAGAACCAGTAACGGCGCATGATTTCGAATACGCGTGGAAGCGAGCTCTCGATCCGAAGACTGCGTCCAATTACGCCTACCAGCTCTATTACATCAAGAATGCGGAGAATGCGAACAAAGGGACTGGCAGCTTGAATGATGTCGGCGTAAAAGCATTGGATGACAAGACCCTTCAAGTAGAGTTGACGAATCCAACCCCGTTTTTTCTGGAGCTAACCGCCTTCCAAACTTATTTCCCGGTAAATAAAAAGGTAATCGAGGCAGATGAAAAATGGGCTGGAGAAGCCAAAACACACGTAGGAAATGGTCCATTCAAAATGGAGTCTTGGGAACACAAAAGCAAAATGGTACTCGTGAAAAACGACAACTACTGGGACAAAGATAGTGTCAAGCTGGACAAGATCGAGTTCTCGATGGTGGAGGATGAAAACACAGAGCTGTCCATGTTCGAAAATGGCGAGATTGACTGGGCAGGCAGTCCGTTAAGCTCGCTGCCAACAGATGCGATGCCAGCGCTTAAAGACAGCGGAAAGCTGCAAGTGAAGCCGGTCGGTGCTACCTACTGGTACAAGTTCAATACAGAGAAACCTCCGTTCAATAACGTGAAGATTCGTAAAGCTTTTGCCTACGCCATTAACCGTCAAATCTTGATCGACAACGTACTCCAAGCGAATCAGCAGCCAGCGATGGCAGCAGTTCCTCCGACAATGGGACTCAATACGGGAGGCTATTTCAAAGACAATGATCAAGAAACGGCCAACAAGCTGTTAGAAGAAGGAATGAAAGAGCTGGGCATCTCTAAACTGCCGCCGATCAAACTCAGCTACAACACGTCGGAAGGGCATAAAAAGATCGCAGAAGCGATTCAGGACCAATGGCGTCAAAACCTTGGTGCAGAAGTGAAGCTGGAAAATCAGGAATGGAAGGTGTACCTCGAGACCATGCACGAGGGCAACTATCAGGTCGGGCGTCTCGGTTGGTCGGGTGACTTCAACGATCCGATCAACTTCCTAGAGCTGTTCAAGGAAAAGGACGGAGGAAACAATGACACGCGCTGGGAGAATCCGAGATTCAAAGAGCTGCTGAATCAGTCAGCCACCGAGAGTGATCCGGAAAAGCGCAAGGCGATTCTGCGTGAAGCCGAGCAAATCATGATGGATGAAATGCCGATTATGCCGATCTACTTCTATACGCATACATGGGTGAAGAATGACAAGGTAAAAGGAATCTTCCAGGATGGTCTAGGCGCAATCGACTGGAAATGGGCATCAATCGAATAATATTCGAATGGGGGATGGGCTATGAAAAAGTGGGGAAGCGTGATAGTCGCAACGACGCTGACTTTTTCGCTGGCTGTAGCGGGATGTGCCAATCAAGGAGCTTCTACGGGAGGTGCAGACGCTAGCGAGATACTCGTTGGTGTGATTTTACCAGTAACTGGTAACAACGCAACGGATGGAAAAGACATGCAAAACGCCATCGAAATGGCTGTCAAAAAAATAAACGACAGCGGTGGAGTTGTTGGAAAAAAATTGAAAATCGAAGTAGCTGATGATGGTTGTGATCCACAAATGGCGACGACAGCAGCCAATAAGCTGGTCTCTCAAAACGTAGTAGCTGTCGTCGGTGGTTACTGCTCAGGTGCGACACTACCCTCATCGGGTGTATTCAAAAATGCCAACATTCCCATGATCGTTCCCGCAGCCAACTCAGCCAAATTACCCGCTCAGGGCTATGACACCCTCTTTTTGATCAATGGCCTAACCCCAGATCAAGCACAGACCGCAGCAGATTACATGGCAGCAAACCAGGCGAAAAAAGTCGTGCTCATCCATGACAATTCTGCCTACGCTAAAGACCTGGCCGATTTTGCCAAAGCGTCCGTTGAGAAATCCGGCGGAACCGTCATTGCGTACGAAGCGATCAACCCCGAAGAAAAAGATTTCAGTGCGCTGGTCACAAAAATAAAAGGTCTCCAGCCTGACGCGACGTATTTTACCGGCTATTATGCGGCTGGCGGACTCATGGTCAAACAATTCAAGCAAAAAGGCGTTTCCGGTCTGTTCTTCGCAGGCGATGGCTCATTCAGTGAGGACGTCATCAAGATTGCAGGCGCAGACAATGCGGAAGGACTTTTGATTACCGCGACACCTACATCGGAATTCATCGAGGGGGCAGAAGCGTTCACTTCTGAGTACAAGCAGACGTACAACAACATGGCACCGGGGCCTTTCTCAGCGTTGAGCTACAATGCGGTCAATCTGCTGGCAGATGCGATTGGGCGGGCGAACTCGACTGATCGTGACGCCATCAAAAAAGCGATCAAAGAAACAAAGGATTTCAAGGCGCTCGGACAAACGATCTCGTTCAACTCCCAAAATACGCTGGATACCTCCAACTTCGCCGTTTTGAAAGTGACGGGTGGCAAGTTCACGTTAGCGAAGTAGGGCATACGTCAATCATTGCCTCAAGTAAGGATGGTGGAGGAATGGATATTCTCGTCCAAACACTGGCGGACGGACTGGTCATCGGTGCTTTTTACAGTTTGATCGCTTTGGGCTACACGATGGTTTTTGGCATTATCAAGCTGCTCAACTTCGCGCATGGCGATTTGTACATGCTCGGTGCATTTGTCGGCTATACCTTGCTCAGCGTGCTCGGCGGAGATTCTTCTGGGTCAGGCTTGATGGGAATATTGATTGTTTTATTGCTGACGATGGTGATTGTCGGCGTCATCGGGATGGGGATCGAGAGGGTGGCTTATCGGCCGCTCCTGTTGGCTCCACGACTCTCGATCCTGATTACGGCAATTGGTGTCTCTCTCTTTTTGGAAAACGGTTCGATGATTGTTTGGGGGGCGCAGTATCAAGTGTATCCCTTGCAGCTTTCTCACGACGGCATTAGCCTGCTAGGGGCCAAAATTACGTATGTCCAAATCGGGCTTGTCGTCATCTCGGCACTTTTAATGCTGAGCTTGCATCTATTCATCAATCGCTCGCTGTACGGCAAGGCTATGCGGGCGATTGCGCTCGACCAGACGGCTTGTCATTTAATGGGCATCCATGTGCATAAAGTCATTGGCTTGACCTTTTTCATCGGTGCTTCGTTGGCAGCAGGTGCAGGCACGATGGCAGGTGCTTATTACGGAACCGTCAATTTCATGATGGGCTTTATCATTGGACTCAAGGCGTTTACGGCGGCGGTTTTGGGCGGGATTGGCAGCATTCCGGGTGCGATGCTGGGCGGGCTGCTGCTCGGGATGATGGAGACAGCCGGAACATTTATTTTCGGCGGTTCATGGAAGGACGTCGTGGCGTTTTCCCTGTTGATCTTAATTCTCGTATTAAAGCCAACGGGCATCATGGGTGAGAAAGTGACAGAGAGGATGTAGCGGATGAATCCATCTCGAAAAAAAATCGCTGTTGTCCTGTTGCTCGCCGTCGCGTGTGTACTGCCGTTTCTGTCCAATAATTACTGGTTGGATGTTGCGACACTTGCCTTGTTCTACGTTGTCTTGGCCCAGGGGCTGAATGTGGTAGTCGGCTTTGCCGGATTACTCGACTTGGGCTACGCCGCCTTTTTTGCGGTAGGAGCTTATACGACAGGCATTCTAATGACGGTCTATCAATGGTCGTTTTGGATGACCTTGCCTGTGGCCATGGTATTTGCGGCTATTGTGGGTGTGATTATCGGGGCGCCGACACTTCGGCTACGCAGTGACTATCTGGCAATCGTCACCCTCGGCTTTGGAGAAATCATTCGTATTTTAGCGATTAATCTTACTATTACCGGATCAGCTTCAGGCATTTACGGAATCCCACGTCCTTCTATTGGGGGCTATGTTCTTGGAGGCCAGATCGACTTTTACTATTTGATCTTGATCATTGCTGTTTTGGTGGTCGTGGCTGTAAAACGGTTGGGCACATCACGCATCGGCAGGGCGTGGATGTATATCCGCGAGGACGAGGATGCTGCCGAGGCGATGGGCATTAACCGGATCAATATGAAGCTGCTGGCGTATTCGATCGGAGCTGTCATCGGGAGTCTGGCTGGTTCTGTTTTTGCTGTCAAAATGAGTGCGATTGCGCCGCTTAGCTTTAGTTTTACCCAGTCCATCATGATACTTTTGGCAGTGGTATTAGGAGGCTTGGGCAGCATTCCCGGCGTCGTTTTGGGCGCCGTGTTGGTCATTGCCTTGCCGGAGCTGCTACGCTCAGTGGAAGATTGGCGGTATTTGATCTTCGGCGCCGCACTGGTCGCGATGATGCTGTTTCGCCCCCAAGGACTGTGGCCTGCCCGCTATGAGATGAAACGAGGCGCTAGACATGGCGAGACCGAGGAGGCTACGGAAGGGGGCAGCGGTAATGACGTCAAGCTTGACAGTGAAAAATGTAACGCTTAAATTCGGCGGTCTGACTGCGGTAAACGATTTGTCTTTTGCTATCAGCCCAGGCTCGATCAGCAGTATCATTGGCCCGAATGGAGCGGGGAAAACATCCGTCTTCAACATGATCACCGGATTTTACCGTCCGACTGCGGGGCAGATCATCCTTGAAGGCAACCAGCTCGTGGGAAAAAAGCCAAGCCAAATCACACGGATCGGCATGGCGCGAACGTTTCAAAACTTGCGGCTGTTTCCGAATTTGACGGTCTTGGATAATGTTAAATCAGGCATGCACAGCCGCACGAGCCAAACTGTCTGGGGAGCACTATGGCAGACTAGGGCACAGCGCCGTGAGGAACAGTTGATCGAGGATACGGCAAGGGACTGCCTTCGCTTCGTGGGGATAGAAGACAGTTGCTGGCGCATTGCTAAAAACTTGCCGTATGGCGCTCAGCGTTATTTGGAAATCGCGCGGGCCTTAGCTACCAAGCCGCGAGTGTTGCTCCTCGATGAGCCTGCTGCGGGGCTGAATTATGAGGAGAAGGAAGACCTGATTGCTTTGATCAAGCGAATCCGCACCCATTACGAGTTGACAGTACTGATCATCGAGCACGATATGGCTTTGATCAAAAAAATCTCGGAAAAAGTAATCGTCCTCGACTACGGACAGAAGATCGCAGAGGGAACTCCAGAGGATGTACTCAGCAATCCGCGTGTCGTAGAAGCCTACCTCGGAAAGGAGGAGGAGGCAATATGACACCACTTTTGACAATCCGCGGCATTCATTCGTTTTACGGAAAAATTGAAGCGCTTAAAGGCATCGACCTGCACGTGCATGAAGGAGAGATTGTCGCACTGCTAGGCAGCAATGGTGCTGGCAAGAGCACGATACTCAAAACGATTTCTGGAATCGTTCGACCAAACAGTGGAGATGTCTTGCTTCACGAACAGAGTCTCGTAGGCTGGGCTCCTCACCAAATTGTCGAGGTTGGCATCATCCATGTACCAGAGGGCAGGCGGATTTTTGCTGGCTTGACTGTGCGTGAAAATCTGGAGCTAGGTGGTTTTACACAGAGAAAAGAGAAGGCGGCCATCGCAGAGGGGATTGAGCAGGCATTCGCGCTGTTCCCTCGATTGAAGGAGCGGAGTGAACAAATGGGAGGAACGCTGAGCGGAGGAGAGCAGCAAATGCTCGCAATCTGCCGCGGTCTCATGGCACGTCCAAAGCTCTTGATGCTAGATGAGCCGTCGATGGGGCTTGCCCCGATTATTGTGCAGGAGATCATGAATATAATCAGAGAAATAAACAGGCAAGGCACGACAATTCTTTTGATCGAACAAAATGCCAAGGCAGCATTGAAGCTTGCTCATCGCGGCTATGTAATGGAGACAGGGCGCATCGTCATGGAAAATAAGGCAGACGTTCTCAGGGCCGATGATTCGATCGTCAAGGCGTATTTGGGTGCGTAGGCCGCGTGCCCGATGACAAAGGAGGAATCAACCATGGAATTGATCCGTATTTTGTCTGAGGTGTTGCCTCCCAAAGAGGGGCGAAGGTTTCCAGATTTTTGTTCACGTTGGCGTGCGTTTTTTGCTTGTAAAAAGAGGCTGTAGTGGAGGAAGAAGCGTATTTCCAGTCTACGCTTCGGCCTACGCCCCGCAAGGGGGATTGACTGTCCGCTTCGAAATGAATGGCGGGAGCGCTTCAAACGTAGAAGTTTCGAAGAGGTATTCCATAAGTGAAGCTGAAATTCCCCGCCATTCATTCCTACGCTGGGGCGGGCTCCAGAGGCGCTTGGACTGGAAATCCGCTTCTTCTTACGCGGCTTTTGTAAAACATGATTGTAAGTCGATCGAAGAAGGCAACAAGCAATCATTGAGTCATCAAAACGACCCGCAAATGCTTCACGATCGTAATTCGATAACACAAGATGATCAGCTAATACAAGGATTCTACCTTGACCAACCCCAGAAACGATTTGAAAAGCACGATGAACACCCAACAGCTAGAAAAGCCCTGCCACATGTTTGTAAGGAGACCGCCCGAACGAAGAGAGGATACAGGCGACTGGAAAACATGTGGCAGGGCTTCCCCATACACAACCGTTGACGAACAACGTATTTTCTTTTTTACTTCCCCAATTTGTTATACAGAGTGGCCCGCGATATGCCAAGTCTTTTCGCAGCAGCCTGCTTGTTGCCGTTTTCCAGCTCGATGGCTCGCAAAATGACACGGCGCTCATGCGCTTCGATTTCTTCTTGCAGGGAAAAGAGATCGGGAGGGAGCTCAATCGGTACCTGTTTCGTCTGACCTTGTAAGGAATACGGCAAATCCTCTTCTTTGATAATACCGTCCGTCGCAAATACCACCAATCGTTCAATGGCATTTCGCAGCTCGCGAATGTTTCCTGGCCAGTCGTATTGGAGCAGGTTTTGCATCACATTTTGCGAGATGGCATGAATGGGACGGTTGTAACGTAAAGAGAATTCATAGAGAAAAAAGTGGGCGAGCTCAATCGTATCTTCAATGCGTTCTCGAAGCGGAGGAATTTTCAGTGTCACGACATTGAGCCGATAGAACAGGTCTTGGCGAAACTTCCCTTCCTTCACTAACTCCTCCAAATTTTTATTCGTGGCGGCAATTATGCGGAAGTCCGCCTCAATCTGCTTGGTCCCTCCGACCGAATAATACTTTTTCTCTTGAAGCACGCGAAGCAGCTTCACTTGCATATCGAGCGGCATTTCTCCTACCTCGTCGAGAAACAACGTTCCTCCACGTGCCAGCTCAATCATTCCTTTTTTCCCTTTTTGATCCGCACCAGAGAAGGCACCTTTCTCGTACCCGAACAGCTCGCTTTCAAACAAAGTAGGCGAAATCGCACCGCAGTTGATGGCGATAAAGGGCGCATTTGAGCCTTCCCGCACATCATGCACGGATTTGGCGAAAAGCTCCTTGCCGACGCCACTCTCCCCTGTGATCAAGACGGTTGCTTGTGTAGCGCTGAGCTTTTGGATCATGGACTTGATATGCCGAATAGGGAGACTCGTTCCCTTGATCTGTGCAAATGGATCAGGGGTCGGACTGAGCTTTGCCATTTCCTGCTGCAAATGATTCACTTTTTTATTGGCGTTCAACAGCTCCTGGTTTAGTCGGACCTGGCTCGTGATATCGGTTTCCGCCGCGACAGCACCGATGATTTTGTCATGCAAATAGATCGGATTGGTATTGATGAGCACGACGAGATCTTCCCGCGGCTGATGCTGATGACGGTAGAGAGACTGTCCGCTTTGCAGAGATTTGAGTGTTTCGAGCATTTCGAGCGGGAAAAATTCGGTGATCGGGCGACCCATCGTTTCTTTTGCTTTCAAGGAAAAGATTCGTTCAGCGCCTTCCGTCCAAACCATCACACGTGCTTTTTCGTCGATGACGGATATGGATGCATCCATGGTCTTAATCATCGTCTCGAAATATGCTTCCAAGATCTCGTACGAGGAAAAAATGGCTTGTATGACTGCACCTCGATGAAGGTAGCCGACAGGGACTCCGGGCTGTTTTTCAATCAGGAGATAGTTGTGAGTAGCTAGCAGGTGGATGGCGTCGGCCAATGTTGAATCCAGTGTTGTCACAGCTGCTGGTTCCCAAGGGGCTTGTGTGCAGTCGATCGTCAAGTTGACGGTTAAATGGGAGGAATCGGTGACATACCAGCTGGTTTGACGCTGGGCAAATACAGGAATGGTTTTGACCAACGGAGGAGGGAGAAGCTCTTGGTCGTTGAAAATCTGCATGTTTGTCTGTATCAACTCGGTTAAGGCAGGAAGTTTGTGATTCAACTCGATCATCCCTTTTAAAAGAGGTAGTTCAAGTGTATAAAATTTTGAACATTTTCTCATTTATTATACATTCGCTCTTTCAGTTGTCAAAGAATTTAGACGAAATATTTTAGAAATCGCGCTTGGAACGATTGGCATGGCTTTTGCAAAAAAGTAAGAGAGTAGCAGAATACGCATTTGAGGAGAATCAGCATGACAGTACAAACTCATGCGCAGATTGCGGTAATCGGCGGTGGCATCATCGGTGCGGCGATTGCGTATTACGCTGCAAAGGCTGGATTGGATGTCGTTGTCCTGGAAAAAGGTGAGCTGGCATCTGGGACGTCCTCGCGCTGTGACGGGAATATTTTGGCGATCGACAAGGACCCCGGCTTTGACAGTCAGATGTCCCTGAAAAGCCAGATGCTCGTTGATCAGCTAAGCCTGGAGCTGGACCAGACGTTTGAATATCGGGCACCGGGGAGCATTCTCGTCTGCGAATCAGAGGCTGAGATGGAGGCCGCCCATGAATGGGTGAGACGGCAAAAAGAAGTTGGACTGCCGTTTCGGATGTTGGACCGAGCGGATATTCGGCAGGAGTCGCCTTACTTTGCCGACGACTTGCTGGGAGGCTTGGAATGCGCCACCGATTCTACCGTCAATCCGTACATGCTGACCTTTGCCCTGTTTGAAGGAGCGAAAAAGCATGGAGCGAGGATCATGCGCCGTACAGAGGTCAAATCGCTTAGACGTGATCAGGCGACGGGAACGTTTCACATCGGGCTTGGTACCGGCAGCATGACAGCCAAGCAGGTGGTTAACGCCGCAGGGGTGTGGGCACCAGTCATTGGCAAAATGGTCGGGGTGGATATTCCAATCGTTCCGCGCAAAGGGCACTTGATCGTCGCCTCGCGGCAGATGCCGGTCGGCGTGCGAAAGGTGATGGAGTTCGGCTATCTCATCTCGAAGTTTGGTGGAGTGCGACAAGTAGACGAAGAGACAGAGAAGTATGGAGTCGCGCTCGTATTTGAACCGACAGAGAGCCAGAACTTCTTGATTGGCTCCAGTCGTCAGTTCGTAGGATTCGATACGCGGATTGATCTGAATGTCGTCAGGTGCATGGCGAGAAGAGCGCTGCGCTTTTATCCGAAGATCGCCGACTTCGCCATCATCCGCACGTATTGCGGTTTGCGCCCGTGGACAGAGGATCACTTGCCGATTATTTCTCGCGTAGAAGAAGTGCCTGGTTACTTTATCGCGGCTGGTCATGAAGGAGATGGAATCAGTCTGGCTGCCGTCACAGGCAAGCTGGTGTCCGAGATGCTAGTCGATCAGACAGACACCATCATTCCGACAGAACCGCTGCGCTTGGAACGGTTTACGAAAAAAGGAGTGTTGCATCCATGAAAGCAACGAGGGTGTTTACCACCATTGATACGCATACCGGGGGAAACCCTACCCGAACGGTAATCAGTGGTCTGCCAAAGCTTACCGGAGCCACGATGGGAGAAAAAATGCTCCAGATGAAGGCCGAGTACGACTGGATTCGCACGTTATTGATGTATGAGCCGCGCGGGCATGATGTGATGTCCGGGGCCTTGATCGTTGATCCATGTCATCCGGATGCGGATATAGGAGTGATCTATATCGAGACAGGCGGATACTTGCCGATGTGCGGCCACGATACGATCGGACTATGTACCGCGCTGGTGGAGACAGGCATGATCCCCGTGACCGAGCCGGTTACAAAGCTTACGCTCGATACGCCAGCAGGACTGGTCGAGGTAGCCATACAGGTAGAGGGAGGGAAAGCCAAGGAAGTATCGTTTGTGAACATTCCAGCCTTCCTCTATCAGCAAGATGTGACTGTAGATGTAGAAGGAATTGGAGCGGTGACCTGCGATATTGCGTACGGTGGAAACTTTTATGCCATCACGGATGCACGCAAGCTCAATCTCGAACTGACGCCAGCCCATGCATCCACCATTGTCGATACGGCCGTCACGATTCGAAAAGCGATTAATCAGACCATGGAGATCGTTCATCCAGAGAAGCTGTTTATTCGCGGACTGACTCATGTGGAGTTCTATACGGCCCCAGACAATCCGGGAGCGGATGTGAAAAATACCGTTGTCGTACCACCGGGCGGAATCGACCGATCGCCATGTGGAACAGGCACTTCCGCCAAGCTGGCAGCCTTGTTTGCCAAAGGGGAGATCGGGATAGACGAACCGTTTGTGCATGAGAGCATCGTCGGTTCTCTGTTTACAGGAAGAGTGCTGCAGGTGACGGAGGAAGGGGGGCTGCCTGCTGTCATCACCCGAATTGCAGGCTCGGCCTGGCTGATGGGCAAGCATACGATTTTTTACAATCCGGAAGACGAGCTGGCGAATGGCTTTTTGCTCATACCAGCCGCAACTGATCATTAAAACAAAACCCAAATGTGAGAGGAGAATGAAGATGGGAAGATTTGAAGGAGTGTACGTGGCGATTGTCACGCCGTTTACAAACGATTATGAGGTGGATTACAAACGTTTGGCAGAATTGTGTGACTGGTTGATTCAGGAGGGCGTAGACGGATTGGTTCCGTCCGGTTCGCTGGGAGAATACGCGACAATGACAGGAGAAGAGCGGGCAAAAGTCATTCAAACCGTGATCGCTGCTGCAAAAGGTCGAGTTCCGGTGGTTGTAGGCTCTGCTGCTCCGTCTACCCGTCAAGCAGTGGAATGGGTGCAATTCTCCAAGGATGCGGGAGCAGCAGGTGTGATGGCCTTGCCTCCGATTAACTACAAGCCATTGGAAAATGAGGTGTTTGCCCACTACGAGGCACTGAACACTGTCGGGCTGCCGATTATTGCCTATAACAATCCTCACGACTACAAAATCGACCTGACACCGGACATTTTGGCAAGACTGGCGAAGTTCGAAAATATCGTCGCTGTGAAAGAATTCTCCGGTGATGTACGCCGCATGCAGGACATTCTCGCGCAGACGGACTTGGAAGTCATGGTCGGTGTAGACGATCTCGTCATGGAGGGCGGCTTGATCGGGGCGACAGGTTGGATTTCGGGTGTGCCGAATGCGCTGCCAAAAGAAGGAGTGGAGCTGTTCCGTCTGGCACGGGCAGGCAAGCTCAGCGAAGCACAAGCGCTTTATCGCCGCTTGTTGCCACTGTTCCACTACGATGCGAGTCCACAATTGGTACAGTCGATCAAATACATGATGGAGCTGGCGAATTTCCCAGTAGGACCGACTCGTCCGCCGCGGTTGCCACTGTCTGAAGAGTACTACGCAGGAATTAAAAAGGCGTTTGACTACGCTGCCGGCGCTACTAGTGGACGATAGGGGGACGGGCAGGATGCACAGCAAAAACTGGATTGGCGGCGAATGGATGACGCCGTCAGGGAAGGAACTAACGGTCAAAAACCCGTCGCGTATCACAGAAGAAGTCGGCGTTCTACATCTGTCTGATCGGTCACATGTTTTTGCCGCTGAACAGGCAGCCCGTGCGGCACAGATCGGCTGGGCAAAACAAACGGGTGCGGCTCGTGGCGAAATCCTTTTTCAAATGGCTGCCGCATTAGAGGCAAATGCAGACAGCTTGGCACAGCTGGCAAGCCGAGAAATGGGCAAGCAGCTTGGCGAGATGCGCGGAGAAGTGGCGCGTGGGGTCAGTCTGTTGCGCTATTATGCCGGAGAAGGGATGCGTTCCAACGGCAACCTGATTCCTTCTTCAGATACGAACGTCCTGCAATACAGCCGTCGTGTTCCGCTCGGAGTCGTGGCGGTCATCACACCTTGGAACTTCCCCGTTGCGATCCCCATCTGGAAGATCGCCCCCGCACTCATTTGCGGGAACACAGTCATCTGGAAGCCAGCGGAAAATGGTTCGCTCACAGCGACACGACTAGCTGAAATATTTGCGGAAACGAAGCTACCTGCGGGTGTGTTGAATCTGGTGATTGGCAAGGGCCGAGAGATCGGCAATACACTCACGAATGAAGCTGAAGTCGATGCAGTCAGCTTTACTGGCTCATCGGAAACAGGCAGACAGATTGCCATCGCGTGCGCGGGTCGCAATATTAAATATCAAACCGAAATGGGCGGAAAAAATGTGGCAGTCGTTTTGGCTGATGCTGATCTGGACAAAACGGTTCCGATTTTGCTCAGCGGCGCGTTTCGATCGGCTGGTCAAAAATGTACCGCTACCAGCAGGATCATTGTAGAAAAAGCGATCTACCAACCACTGGTCGAGCGATTGCAATCGGCTATGGAGACGTGCCGAGTAGGAGATGCCAGTGATCTGGAAGCGTATTTGGGGCCAGTTGCCTCGGCTGCACAGTATGAGACGGTTGGGCAATACATCGCATTGGCTAACGCTGAAGCAACAGTCATTGCCCAAAGCCCATCATATGCAAAAGAGGAGCAAGGCTATTATATCCGTCCCCAAATTGTCGAGGGTGTCGCTGCCAATCATCGCCTCGTTCAGGAGGAAGTGTTCGGACCATTGGCTGTGCTTTTGACAGCAGACGGATTTGACGAGGCTGTGGAGCTGTGCAACCAGTCTGTGTACGGACTGAGTGCTTCGCTGTTCACCCGAGATTTGGCGAGTGCCCATCGCTTCTTGGATGTGGCGCAGGCGGGGATGGTTCGGGTCAATCAGGAGACGGCAGGTGTGGAATACCAGGCTCCATTTGGTGGCATGAAGCTGTCCAGCTCACATACACGGGAGCAGGGTCAGGCGGCGCTTGATTTCTACAGTACGACGAAAACATGCGCGATCAAATACGCGTGGTGATCCATCAAGCTTTTCTCCAATCGCATAAAAAGGTGAGGATGTCATGCACATCAATCAGTTGTTTACGACGATCGAGGCTCATACCGGAGGGGAGCCGCTCCGCATCATAACAGGCGGGATCCCACCGCTCGCGGGCGAGACGATTCTGGAGAAGCGACGATACTTTCGGGAGGAGCTGGACCATATCCGGCGGGTACTCATGTATGAACCGCGTGGGCATCATGGTATGTACGGCTGTGTCATGACAGAGCCCGTCAGCCCAGATGCGGCATTTGGCGTGCTGTTCATGCATAACGAGGGCTACAGTACAATGTGCGGGCATGGAATCATTGCGGTAGTGACGGCTGCCATTGAGACTGGAATGCTTCGGCTGGAAGATCCAACAGAGCGTATTGTGATTGATAGTCCGGCAGGAAGAATCATTGCACACGCCACTGTAGAAGAATCGTTGGTCCATTCCGTCTCTTTTGAAAATGTCCCCTCCTTTGTTTTGGCACAAGACGTTCCCATTGAGTGGGGAGGACGTACTTTTTCAGTGGACATTTCTTTTGGCGGAGCATTCTATGCAGTCGTACAGGCGGAAGATATCGGGGTTCAGGTAGAGATTGAGCAATTGGCCGAGCTGCAAGAGTGGGGAAGGAGAATCAAGGAACAAATCGAGGCGAAAATGGAGGTCGTTCATCCGTTGGAGTCTGAGCTCAAAGGAATTTACGGGGTGATAATCTCTGATAAGCCGAGAGTGGAAGGATCAGACCTGCGCAACGTGACGATTTTCGCCGACAAGCAGATCGATCGCTCCCCATGCGGTACAGGTACTGCGGCTCGTGTAGCCACCTTACATGCGCGAGGCAAGCTGGCTGCTGGAGAATCGTTTGTTCATGAAGGAATTGTTGGGAGCCAGTTTATCGGCAAGGTGGTAGCAACCACACAGGTGGGCAGTTATCCGGCTGTCATTCCGAGCATAGAAGGCAAGGCGTTCATCACGGGTCTGCATCAATTTGTCGTTGACCCTACGGACCCGCTGAAAGACGGATTTTTATTGCGATAGAATCGTTTGCTAGAAAAAAGAGGTTGCCGATCATAGGCAGCCTCTTTTTCATCCCCCATAAAGCCTAGTCACAATACTGCCACGCATTGGGACATCAGCATTTTTCCCCTTCTTCTGGTATAATGGACAAGATTGAATTTAGGAGTAAAGGGGTTGAATTTTTTGCCGTACAAAGCGTTAATTGAGGCGCATGTGGGTAGCTGGGAAGTCGCATTCGTGCTCTTGATCGTTGCCTACATCCTGTATCGTGTGGGCAAAGCAAAAGCAGGCAAGATCGTACATATGCTGCTCAGACTCATGATGGTCATCATTCTTGTATCGGGAGCTTGGATGCTTTTCGTGGGTCACGCAACAGATTTCTATTACTACGTGAAGGGCATTATCGCGGTTATCGCCTTCGGTTTGATGGAAATGTCCTTGGGCAAAGCAAAGCGACAAGAAGGCAGCATCGGCTTCTTCATCGGCTGTATTGTCGTTTTGGTGCTGGTTATTCTGCTTGGCTATCGCGTATTTATGTAAGATAGGCAATACAGGAAGGAAGAGGGTTTCCTCGCAAGAAATATTTGCGGGCGAAAGCCCTTTTTTTATTTGTACGGGCACGGACAAGCCAATTAGCAAAGAGAGAGCGGGGGCCATATCACTCTATGTACATATGTTAGGGGGAGAGGTGAGAAAGAAAAATGGCCTATCCTTCTGACAGTCAATTCATCCCGTTCATACTCGGGGGAAGTCCATTCGGAGACGTCCCGAACGATGAAAGTCCCAGCTCTGCCGACATAGTAGGAAACGCTACATTTCCTGTTGCTTTTTCAGCGTATGATGGAACGAATCTTTATTTTCGGATGAGAGTCAACGCAGATCCAAGAAATTCGCAAAAAACAGGGTTTCAAAACTTTGCTTGGGGATATTTGATCAATACAACCGGTGTGGCTGGCACATACCAATGGATGTTGGGCGTGCAAGGCTTGCGCAACCGAATTGCCTTGATTCAAAACACCATTGTTGAATTTAACTCCTGGAACGATCCGGCAGAGGGCACAAACGGTAGTGGAGCACCCAACTGGCAAGCGCCGATTATCAATTTTGACACGGCTCGTGTGCGGCTGACGAATGATGGTTCAAATTTTAGCGACAATCCTGATTACTTCATTGATCTGGTCATGCCGGCTGCTACTTTTTTTTCAACGATCGGTGTTAACTCCCTTACTTCCCTTCAATTCCTCCCCTTTACCTCTACAAATGACAACAATTACAACAAAGACTCTCTGCGAAGCAGTGAAGGCTTTAGCTTTGAAAATTCCTTGAGCAATACGACTACGGTAGCGACAGGAGACGTTCGGGCCAGCCTTGCCATCGATAAGCAGGTAACAGCAGGACCAGCCGTGGTTACCACAGGACAACTATCGCAATGGACGGGATCGATCACTGTCACCAATACCGGAAAGAGCCAGGCAACGACAGTCGTTGTCAACGATTTGATCGAGTTGGATCAGGTAACGGCTTTTACGGTAAACGCAACAAGTATCGGCTCTGTCATCTACAATCCCCTCACGAAGGTGCTCAGCTGGACGATCGGCAATTTGGCCGCTGGTTCTACTGCCAGCTTGTCATTTACGATCAATGGGGTTTTCGCGGTCTCTCCAGGCGGAACGCGGCGGTTAAACACAGCGACAGTCACTGGCGTAGACAGCTTTTCTGGCGGGACGCTTTCTCCTGTTCAGGATAATATTGTCATCACGGTTAACTTGGCTGGAAGTGTTGCTGGCGTGGTGCTTGACCAGTCCACGAACTTGCCTGTAGCAGGTGCGCAGGTCGCGCTGTATGATTCGATTCCCGTATTAATCGGAACGACGACAACAGACACAGATGGTGCCTATTCGTTTACTGGATTGGCTCCTGGTCTGTATTCTGTGTCGGTGACGGCGCCAACTTATGACCCCAAAATCCAGTTCGTGAGCGTTTTGGCAGGGCAGACCACAAGAGCAGACATTTTGCTTCCTCCGAGTCCGGGTCAGGTGAACGGGACGATAACAGATACCGGACTGGCACCCATCTCAGGTGCAGTGGTAAAGCTTATTAATACGACAGGCGTGACCATAAACCAGACAGTGACAGGGGGAGGGGGGACTTATCAGTTTACCAATGTTGTGCCGGGTGCCTACACCCTTGCAGTCAGTTCGGATACATTCCAGCCAGCAACAGTCGCGATCAATGTCATTCGAGCCCAGACGACTACACAAAATGTAGTGCTCCAGACATCAGTTGCCCAGCTATCCGGTCTGGTCACAGGTCCGGGTGGCATACCGATTGCAGGGGCATTGGTGGAAGTGCTGAGCCAGACGGGTATTACGCTGACGGAAACGACAACAAATGGAGCTGGCACGTATCTACTGACCAAGCTCGCAGCGGGTGTTTATCAAATCCGTGTCAGTGCCGCAGGATTTTCCACACAATTAGCTGGAATCAGTCTGCAAGCGGGCGATGCCAAAGTACTTGATTTTTCTTTGACGAATGCATTTGGAACTGTAAGTGGAACCATTTCCGATGCACAAACGGGTGAGGGAATCCCAAGTGCTAGCATCAAGGTGGTAACTCGTTCGGGAATTGCTGTAGGAGAGACATTAACCGACGCGAATGGAGACTACTCATTATCCTTGCTAGGGCCGGAAACCTATATCCTTACGGCTGCTGCAGAGGGGTATGCGGGCCAAACAGTGGGGATAGAAATCATTGCTGGAGCTACTACACCGGTTGACCTCCAATTGGAAAAACTGGCCGGAGTATTGAATGGGACTGTCTCGGACACAGGGAGCAATCCGCTTGGTAATGCCACTGTCATAGTTATGAAGGGAATTGTTCCTGTCGCGCAGACCATTACCGACAGCGCTGGCACCTTTTCCTTCCCGCACCTGGCCCCAGGCACGTATACAGTAACCGCTTCGGCTCCTGGTTATTCCACTGTTGTGTTGGGGGCAACTGTGCAGCCTCAGGAAATAGTGTCCCTTGCTTTTGTCCTGCAAGCTTCTCCGGGATCAATCGCAGGACAGGTGGTCGACAGCGGCAATCAGCCGATTCAGGGTGCCACTGTCATCATTAGGGAAAATACGGCAGCAGGTGCTGTTGTCGCTACTGTATTGACTGATGGGAACGGACAGTATGTGGTACCTAATTTGCTACCACAGGCGTACGTTGTCATCGTTTCTGCTCCGAATAAAACGACAGTGATCACAGGGGCAATGGTCACCTCATTGACGACAACAACGGTGAATGTACAGCTGGCAGACTTGCCGGGAAGCATTTCAGGTTCGGTTTTTGATGCTACCTCGGGTCTGCCGATCACAGGTGCTTCGATAGAGGTTAGTGTGTTGAACCAAACAGGGGCAATCGTCGCCCATGCAAATAGCGATCTGTCGGGCAATTACCAGATCACAGGGCTTGCACCCGGAGTTTATACCATTACCGCCCGTGCAACCAATTATGAAACGAACAGTGCTTCTGCTACTGTACTTGCCAACACAAATACGCCTGTCAGCTTGGCGTTGTTTGCGAGTCCGGGTGAGATTCAAGGACAGGTGCTTGCTGCAGGGACGTTACAGCCGATTGCTGGTGCACAAGTAAATGCACTCGATTTCAATGGCTCCGTCGTGCATTCAGTATACAGCGATAGTCAAGGAAGCTTTGTTATCACCGGCTTGGCGAAAGGTCAATACGTTATCAGTGCTTCAGCGAATGGTTTTCAGTCCAATCATGTCGGAGCCATTGTGCTCGCGAATACAACTACTCCTGTCCAGCTTCAGCTCAATCAGGATTTCGGTTTTATTAACGGTACGGTAGCACCTGTTGTACCGGGAACCACCATTCAATTGTTTGATATCAATAACCTGTTGAGAGGTACAGTCGTCGCAGATGGAAATGGGGCATTTTCATTTTCAGGGGTCGCACCAGGCTCTTATATCCTTATAGCAACCGCCCCTGGATACGCTATTCAATCTGTTGGGGCGATCGTACAACCTGGGCAGACGGCCAACGTTTCATTTACACTTATCCCGAATCCGGGCAGTATTTCTGGAACGGTGCAAGACACGGGTATGCAGCCGATTGTCAATGCCGTGGTCCGTATTCTGGATTTGAATGAGACGACAATAGGCTTTGGCTATACGGATTCAAACGGGGCCTATACAATTGGCAACCTGCCTGCTGGATCATTTGTCGTGGTGGCAAGTGCCCCTGAATATGTTACAGGCTCGGTTGGTGTTACACTTGGACCCGGTGAAAATAAGACCGGAGTAGACTTTACTCTTGAGGCGAATGCAGGCGGGATTAGTGGACAGGTGACGGACGCGACGAATCCCGCGGTATTCATTGCAGGCGCCGTTGTACTGATTCGTTCCATAAGTAACGGAAATGTAGTGGCTACAGCAAGTACCGACCAAACGGGCAGCTATTTGATTCAACATCTGTTGCCGGGTGCTTATACCGTCACGGTAAGTGCGCCTAGCTATGCTGATCAATCAGTAGGGGCCAATGTAGTCAGTGGAGAAACGACGGGGGCTGGTGTGGCGCTTTTGCCTTTGCCTGGGTCCATCGTGGGCAGTGTCATAAACAGCTTGGGTGTACCAGTTACGGGAAGCGAAATCAGCGTCAAGCTGTTGGATAGCAATCAAGCAGTCCAACAGAGCTTGCTCGCGAATGAATCGGGAGTATTTTTCATTGGGAGTGTCTCTCCCGGCGTTTATACCGTTATTGCGTCAGCGCCTGGCTATGCCGTAGGAAGTATTGGTGTGATCGTGACGGCCAATACGGCAACTTCAACGACTGTCATTTTACCTGACTTGCCTGCGGCTATTTCGGGTGTAGTGACGAATCAGATGACGGGATTCGGGATTCCAGGAAGCACCGTGCTCATTACGGATAACCATGGTGTTGTGCTTGCTCAATTATTGACTGACCATCAAGGCAATTTTTTTGCGGAGAAGCTTCCGTCGGGTGTCGTAAATGTAACTGTTTCTGCGCCGAATTTTGTATCTGTCTCGCAGGCCGTTATTTTGCAAGGGGGTATTACCACCAACTTTCAGCAGGCATTAGTTCCCAACCCCGGCAGTTTATCTGGTGTTGTGACTGATCTGGAGACGGGCTTGCCGATCATTGGTGCAACGGTAATCGTCTTCGACAGCACCCGTGCCGCCGTGGGCTCCGTACTGACAGATGCAACTGGTAACTTTTCGCTTGATAGGCTGGCCCCTGGAGGGTACACCGTCAATGTCAATGCAACTGGATATGCAAGCGATGTAGCTGGCGCACAGATACAAGCAGGGGCGGCGTCCGTATTAAGCTTTGCATTAAACGAGTTGCCCGGTGGGATAGCTGGTACAGTGCGAGAGGAAGGTACGGCCTCACCGATTGCCGATGCGGTCATTACGGTTCGACAGGGAAGTCCGTCTGGAACGATACTGGCTATTGTCCTGACGAATGCGCAGGGTCAGTATATGGTGAGTGGACTGTCTCCTGGGAGCTATACACTGATCGCAAGTGCTACGGGATTCGCTGCTGAGGCTTCAACAGTTATGGTCGGATTGGGAGCGACTACCGGTCTTGATTTTTCTTTGCCGAGTCTGCCTGCAAGTGTCACAGGAGAAATTAGTGACGCCATTCTCGCTACGCCATTGCCGAATACGCTCGTTCGCTTGCTGGGCAACAATAACACGATCCTCTTTTCTACCCAGACAGACGCTCAGGGGATTTACTTCATTGATGGATTTGTGGCTGGAAATTACACCATTTTGGCAAGGAACGAAAGCTATCAGCGGGAGAGTGTCTCCTTTGATGTAGCTCCTGGGGGAACAGCTACAGTCAATATCCCACTGGACCCGAATCCTGGTATTTTGCAGGGCACCGTCAGGGATGCGTTTGATGGTACGCCATTGGTAGGGGCGGAAGTTTTGATCTTTTTCCCTGGCACAAACAACTTGTTGTCTCGGACGGCTACGGACGGTCTCGGCCAGTTTAAAATCGACGGCTTGGCTCCCTTAACCTATACACTTGCGATTAGCGCTCAAAACTACACCACCCAGCCTGTTGGTGCGACGATCTTTTCCGGACAGACCACTATGATTGAAGTGGGACTTCCCTCTTTTCCAGCTTCTGTAACAGGTCAGGTACAGGTATCTGGTGGAGTAGTTGTTCCCAATGCATTGATACAGGTGAAGGATTCACACGGGACATTGTTTGGCAGTGCGATTACGGATAACCTGGGCAACTTCGCTGTTGGCAATCTGCCGCCAGGAACGTATTTGATAAGCGCAAGTGAAGACAACTACGCAGCGGCAACGCAAAGCATCACCGTGACTGCTGGACAGACACTTAACGGAGTCATTCTCACGATGTCTCCTCTACCGGGCAACATCTTCGGAAAGGTGACCAATCAGTTGACGGGGCTACCAATCACAGGGGCGGCTGTTGCGATTCAGCTGTTTTCCAACGGCCTGTTTGTTGCCAACACCGTTACGAACCAGAGTGGGCAATTCCAGGTGAATGGCTTGACGGCTGGAGAGTACAATGTCATCGCAAGTGCAGATGGCTTCGGTACACATTATAGTACAGTTACGGTCGCAAACGGGGAGACTACCATGGCGACAGTCGAGCTATTGCCATTCGTCGGAACAATATCCGGGATTGTCCTCTTGCCAGACGGTAGTCAAGCCAGCGGAAACAATATTCAATTGTCACTATTCAATTCAAACCAGATTCGCCTGCAAAATATCCTGGCTGAGCCGGATGGAACATTCCATTTTGTCAATGTGGCTCCGGGTACGTATACCGTTATCGGGACCATCCCGGGTATTGGTACCGGTCAGGCAGAAGCAGTCGTTTTGCCGAACCAAACAACCTTTATCATCATCCGCCTTTCTCAAGCGGGTACGATACAAGGAACAGTTCGATCCGGTTTGACAGGTTTACCAGTTGCTGGAGCGATCGTGTATGTGCAAACGGTGAATCAACCAAACAGAACGACTGTGGTCGTCCAAACAGACAGCTTCGGCAGGTACAAGGTGACTGGTCTTGCTCCCGGCACCTACTTGGTTGTAGCCAATGCGATGGGAAGTGGAGAAGCGAGAGGGACAGTGACGCTGGGTGCAGGGGAAATCGTGACGCTCGATCTGATTCTGCTTCCAGCAGCAATGAACGGATCTTTTCGGGTCGCAACATGTCCGACCTTTTTGTTTACCCCATTTTGACATTTTGGAGAATTACTCCACTAAAAATAATAAATATGGCGGAGAACTCCTTTTTTGATATAATAGCTGTAGAAATACAGCTATTTTGTTTTGGGTAAAAACAACTGTGAAAATCATGACTTATATTCAAGGGGGAGCGAGCCATATGGTGAAACAGCAGGAGGAGCTGTCCCATCCATTGACAGCTACCATCGCAAAGACAAATACGCTTTTGCATATTCAGAGTCTCCTTCCCTCCTTTACGAAATCGGAGCAAAAGGTTGCCCATATCGTCTTACAGCAGACAGACAGCGTGATTTATTCATCGGTGATTGACCTTGCCGAAAAGGCAGGAGTCGGCGAGACGACCGTTTTGCGATTTTGCAGGAAAATAGGCTTTCATGGCTATCAGGAATTCAAGCTGGCATTGGCGCAGGAATTGGTCAATCCAGTCAAAAACTTGCATGGCGAAGTAGGAGAAGACGATTCGCTGGACATCATCACGCACAAGGTAACCGCAACCAATCAACAGGCGATTGGGGATACCACGGCCCTGTTTCAGATCGAACAGTTGGAGCGCTGTGTAGACCTTTTGCAAAAAGCAAACACGATCCATTTTTATGGGGTAGGTACGTCAGCGGTAACAGCTCAGGATGCCAAGTACACGTTCTTGCGGATCGGGCTTCGAGTGGACGCTTTTAATGAATCACATCTGCAAGCGATGGCTGCAGCGACTCTGGGACCGGGGGATGTCGCGATCGGTTTGTCTGTATCAGGCAGTACGAAAGACACCATCGATTCATTGAAAGTCGCCAAGCAGGCAGGCGCCACTTGCATTTGCCTGACGCACTATCGACGCTCACCAATTACGAATGTAGCGGACATTACGCTTCTGACCGCAGCGCAAGAAGGTCCGTTGCAGGGAGGCTCTCTCGCAGCAAAAATTGCACAGCTGCATGTACTGGATGTCATTAGTACGACAATAACGATGCGCAACAAGGAAAAGGCCCTTTTATATAAAGAGAGAACAGCGAAGGCTGTCCTAGAGAGAAAATACTAAGAGGTAGTTCAAAAAGTCGTCTTTTGATCATGGAGTAGTCCTGGGAGACTTTTTGAACTTATCTTATATTGAATAGGAGTGGTTGGAAATGAAGCTCGTGATTGTGAAAGATTACACGGAGCTCAGCAGAAAAGCTGCTGAAATGCTCGTAAGCGAAGTAAAAGCAAATCCGAAGACTGTCTTTGGCCTTGCAACCGGAGGCACACCAGTAGGGATGTATCGTGAGCTGATCAAGCTGTCGCAAGCGGAGAGCATCGATTTTTCGCAGGCGAGCAGCTTTAATCTGGATGAATATGTCGGACTTACCTCGTCTCATCCGCAAAGCTATCGCTCGTATATGCAAGAAAACTTGTTCAATCACATCAACATTCCTGCGGAGAAAACACATGTGCCAGTTGGGAATACGACAGATCATTTGGCAGAGTGTGCACGCTATGAGGAAGCGATTCGCTTGGCAGGCGGGATCGACATCCAGGTGCTGGGGATCGGCAATAACGGCCACATTGGCTTCAACGAGCCTGGCTCCCCTGCCGACTCATTGACACGCGTGGTCCAGCTCACTGACAGTACGATCGAAGCAAATGCCCGCTATTTTGATAGTGTAGACCAGGTTCCGACTCAGGCAGTTTCCATGGGGATCAAGACGATTCTTGGCGCTAAAAAAGTCGTACTTCTCGCAAGTGGAGAGGCAAAGGCAGAGGCAGTGCGATTGATGCTGGAGGGTGAGTCTACGGCAGATGTACCGGCTTCCTTATTGCAATTGCATCCAAATGTAACAGTCATTGTGGATCAGGAAGCAGCGAGCAAGCTGACAACCTCTGTACTGGCAGGAACCAAACCAAGCGGCAGCTAATGCACCGCTTGGTTTTCATTTTTCTTGTTCACCAATCTGTTCCGAATACGCACTTGTTCCTTATGCTATACTGGGAATGTTGCAAGAAGGTCACCAGATTTTTCAAAGGAGCTGATTTAGAATGAGCGCAAACGAAGCGTTGCTTACATTAGAAGGTTGGTATACGTATCATAATTTCCGCACCATCAATTGGGAAAAGTGGAAAGCAGCGTCCGCAGCAGAACGCCAAGAAGCGTTGGACGAGCTGAATGCATTGATCCGCACATGGGAAGCGAATGAGGGCGAGAACCAAGGCAGCACGGCTGTCTACTCCATCCTCGGACACAAAGCAGACCTCGTGTTCATGTTCCTGCGTCCTACCATGCAAGAACTAGATGAGATCAAAACAGCGTTCAATAAAACCCGCTTTGCTGCCTATACAGAAGCTCCTTATTCGTATGTATCCGTAGTAGAGCTGAGCAACTATGTACATAACCCAGGTGAAGATCCAAAAGCGAATCCGCACGTGCGTGACCGCCTCTATCCGATCCTGCCAAAATGGGAGCACATTTGCTTCTATCCAATGAACAAAAAGCGTGATCTGCAAGACAACTGGTACATGCTCTCCATGCAGGAGCGCCAAGAAATGATGCGCTCCCACGGCTTGATCGGTCGCTCCTACGCTGGCCGCGTGAAGCAAATCATCGGTGGCTCTGTTGGTTTCGACGATTGGGAGTGGGGAGTTACCCTGTTTGCCAACGATCCGCTGGAATTCAAACATATCGTCTACGAAATGCGCTTTGACGAAGTGAGTGCGCGTTTCGGTGAATTCGGCAACTTCCTCGTAGGAAACGTATTGAACGTAGAAACACTGGCGAAAAAGCTGGAAGTATAATCAACATCCCCAAAAATCCGCTGTGCGAGATAGTCGCATTGGCGGATTTTTTTATTTGAGCCTTTGTTTTTAAAAAATGGTAAAATTAGGTTGTTTGGAATTGGAGAGGAGAGGTTGAATTGTGTTAAAACGTACTTCATCGTGGGGACTTTCACTTGGTGTGACATCTTCCATTTTGATGACAAGTGTGTTCACTACAGGAGGCGTCGGAAGTTTGGCACCAGTCGTACATGCTGCTGAGAAGACGCTTTCGGAGAAAGAGGCAATCGCACTTGCCCAGAAGCAGTTGGCGATGCTGGGTGAGTATAAGCTGAGAGATGCCGAATTTGTAGACGGCATTGAAATGTTATGGGGGAAATCAATATGGTATACCAGCTGGAATAAAGAAAATGGTAGAAGTTTTGGTGTGCAACAGGATGCAACATCAGGGGAAATATGGAAATATGAGTCTCTTGGGGAAGAACGAGAATTGAATGCAAATCAAAAGAAACTTACGGAAGATCAGGCGTTTCAAGTGGCGACTCAATTTCTTAAGCAAGTAGCGACAGAAGAAGAACGGAGCCGCTTATCCAAGCCCAATGAATATCCTGATTCGGACATTTTCTATACGCGTAATAAACCGGGAATAGATGTCAACTTTACTCGTATCGAAAACGGGATTCCTTTTCTGGAAAATGGGTTTCGTCTGATAGTGGGCAATGATGGGGAAGTGATCTATTTTGAGCGGCGTTGGACAGAGGGGAAACTACCAGATGCTTCGAAAGTCATAGAGATAGCGGAAGCTGAGAAGAAATGGGATGAAGGGGCATTTCCAACATTTTTGTACAAGAATATGGCGTCCAGCTTTCGTAAGGAATCTGAATCATACCAGCTCGTTTATGAATTCCAGAGAATCGACCCACAGTTTGTCGAAGCCATCACAGGAAAAATGATCAATTCGTATGGACAGGTTGCTACAGAAAGGAAGAAACAGCCTTTAGGGAAAGCTGTTCCTCCAACCACAACAGAACGAAAGCTCATTACAAAAGACGAGGCGCAAAAAATAGCGGAGCAACAGCTCAAAAAGCTTCCGGGTACATACCGTTCGAATGGCAGGATCAATGAATCAGGGTCTGATGAAAAGAGCTGGTATCTCGAGTTTATTTCCCAACCAGGGGATGGCGAGAAGTCAGATACTGTAACTATAGGAATTGACGACCGTGGCTATTTAGTCCAATACAGTTTGAATGCAAAAATCAGGTTCAGAGAAGAGAGCAAGAAAATAGAAAAGGGTATAACCTGGGAACAAGCACAAGAGAATGCACGAAAACTCGTACAAACATTCTACTCTGATCAGTTAGGTAAAATTTATGCAGTCGACTACGCTCCTAGTGAGGAAAGGATCAAAGAAATCTGGGAAAATGATGAACCATATGAGATTGAATTCGGCTATCTGATCAACGGCAAACCGGTAGTTGATACCATCTTTCAAGTCGATGTCGACGCTGAGACAGGGGAAGTAGTGGATCTGTATAACCATTTTTATTATCATGGACCTTCGGGTGATTCATCTCTTCCCCAAAAAAATGAAGAGGTTATCGATCTGAATACGGCGAAAAAAGTGGTCAAAGATAACAAGAAGCTTATGCTCACCTACTTTCAACCAAAAGTTGATGGGAGTTATGGAAGAGATAAAATGCTCGAACAACCACTCCTCGTCTATCGTTATGTGGGAGAGAAAGGACTCGTCACAGCAGATGGCAAGTGGCACAGTTTTACCAAGGAACGAAAGCAGTAGCCGAGTGAGTGGCACAAGCCAGACCGCATAAATACCCGCGCCGACATTCCTACGAAAATTTATGAAACCTTGTCTTTGGTTCCCGGACACTTTTTGTTAAAGTAAACAGGAAAGCATTTTTGACAGCGGAGGGGAACAAGACTGGGCTTTCTCAAGTTTAAAATTGGTTATCGTACGTTAAAAACAGCCATTGGAACGGCTATCTCGATTCTGATCGCCCAGCAGCTAGGCTTGATGTATGCTTCTTCTGCGGGGATCATTACGATCTTGTGTATTCAGGTGACGGTCAAGCAATCGTTTCAGACAGCGTGGAATCGGATTCTGGCCAGTTTATTGGGTCTGGGAATCGGTGTCTGCCTGTTTTCCCTTATGGGCTATACGCCGCTTGCCATTCTCCTTTTCATTTTGCTTTTCTTGCCGCTCGCGGTGCGTTTTGGCATTCAGGAAGGCTTCGTCAACAGCATGGTTGTGCTCATGCATCTGTATTCTTCAAAGAGAATTGACGGGATGCTATTGCTGAATGAGGTCGCTTTGCTCGTCATCGGTGTGGGCGTAGCCCTGCTGGTCAATCTGTACATGCCGAGTCTCGACAAAGAGCTAAAAGGGATGCAAGTAAAGGTGGAGAAGCTGTTCAGCAAAATCTTGCTGGAGTTCTGCTACTACTTGCGTCACGGGGAAAGTGATTGGGACGGGAAAGAATTGATCGAAACAACTGGTGTTTTGGAAACGGCGATTCGCTTAGCCTCACGAGATGTTGGCAATCGATTGGGCCGTCGTAACGATTCGTACTACGAGTATTTTGTGATGCGGCAAAAGCAGTTCGAGCTATTGGAACGCATGATGCCAATCGTCTCTTCCTTGGACAATCAGGTGGCAGAGAGCCATCGAATCGCAGATTTTCTTGCGCGAATCAGTGACTCGGTACATCCGGGCAATACTGCCTACCGCTTTATCGACCAACTGCGCGTGATGCAAGAGGAGATCAAGGCAGCAGATTTGCCGCGAACGCGAGAGGAATTTGAGACGCGTGCCTCACTGTTCTACCTCCTTCGAGAGATTGAGAGCTATTTGTTCATCAAACATGAGCTAGGCAAAAACAGGGACGAGAAGGCTCAGGCGGCGAAGAGTTAGACAAAACAGTACGTAACAATGAAAGAGTTGTAGAATATCGAAGGAAGGGCTGCGAATACTTTTCGCAGTCTTTTTTTGCTTTTCGGTAAAAATTCCGTGAACTTTTCATTAAAATCGAAAAATTGCACAGTTGTCCTAGTACGTTTTTGAACTTACTTGTATACCGTGTACAAGCGGCGAAAAATAAATCAAAAGAGTAGGATCAAGGAGATGAGAGTGACCAGATGAAATTAATTGTGAATGAAAAAGAGTTGAAAGAGTATTTTCAAGGGCTTCGGCGTCTCGTCTGGGGCAAGGAGCAAACAGACGAAGGAAGCGGAAATGACAAGGAAGATGCCATTCGTAGTTCGCTACGCAAAGAACTGTACGCAGAAGAATTCGCCGCATTTCTGCAAGAAAACCACAGTAATTTGCAACGCGATTCTTTTCGCAAAGTGCTGCTGCGCTATTTGCATGAAACCGTCGAGCTGGGAACAGATGCAGGGAGTGTCACAGGGGTCCTGGATGAGGTTGGCCGGGACTATGCCGAAATCATAGAGTCAAGCGGCACACGTGTGCTGATTCGTTTCACACAAATTAATTATGTTCATGCGGTGTAAGGAGGAGAAGACAAATGAACTATGTACAGAAATTGAGAACGTTTATAGGCGATAGTGTACAAGTCGTAATTGGATTCGATGTGATCTCCGGTGAGTTGCTTGGCGTGACCAATTCGACATTAACCGTGCGTGCAGCAAGTGAGCCAGGCTATGGCGGTGGTCAAACAGTGGTATTTCAACTGGACCGTATCACGTATGTGCGCGTCGTCTAATGGTGGGGCGGCATGGGAGTAGGGGCCTAGTGCCCCTATCCATTCTAATTCCTGCCATGCATGGCACAGATCATCTGCCAAAGCTGATTGCCGCATGTAAACAGCTTGCACCTCTGGAGATCATCGTGATTTCGAAAAGGACCCTGGAACTTGGCTCAGGTGTTCGCGTCGTTCTTGCAGAAGCAGTTGAGAATCTGTTCGCATGGCGGAGAGAGGCTGCCAAGCATGCAAGAGGGAGTGTCCTACTTTTTCTCGGCGAAGAGCAAATCGATTCGCTGTCTGGATTGCAGCGCTTCTTGTTCCCAATTTTATATGGAAATGCACAGGTCGTTTTGCCCCAGCATGATATTCGGAACAGGAGAATGACAAAACCACGGCCCATCCACTGCTTTTCCCTGCTGGTAAATAACCTCTTCGGTCGCTCTGACCTGCGTGAAGCTTCCTTGCTGGACACACCTCACGCGATGACCAGAGAGGCACTTTCCAAAATCGGAGTAGAACAGTTGGCACAGCCTGTCCAAGCGCACAAGCGTGCGGTTGTGAGCGGGCTATCCATTTCCGCTCAAACCATTGGAATGGGACCGGAAGATCGGTTGTTTTTGCCCCAGCTTCACGGTTCGTTGCTCAAAGAGCTCTCTTTGTATGAAAAGCTGGTGATTGCCGAACAGCTTGATCTCGTCTCGCGTCTTCCTTTTCGCGGCGGACTGTCCGATGGAGGCAGGCGAAGAGATATAGCTGAGAATGTGAGCGATAAAAACAGCAGTATGCCTGTTACGCAGGTAGGGAAATGGCCCTTGCGACAAACAACTCTTTACGGTGGGAAAACGGTATCCGTAATCATTCCAGCCCTTAACGAGGCAGTGACGATCCAGCAAGTGATCCGTGAAGTTCTTCGGCTGGAGCCGGTTGAAATTATCGTGGTTGTCAATGGCTCGGTTGATCAAACAGCACAGCTTGCCCGTGAATGCGGCGTGACGACCGTAGAGTTCCCACATGCATTGGGCGTAGATACAGGACGAGCAATTGGGGCAAGTCTGTCGAAAGGCGACATTCTGCTGTTTGTCGATGCGGATATTATCATGACCGCGCATGATCTGTACCCATTTGTTCTGGCGTGCGAGTGCGGCGTGGATGTGGCACTGAATGATGTTTCCACATTTTTGAATCACCCTTGCCCAGACAACATCTTTGTGGCTTGTCGCCAAGCTCTCAACTTGGCTTTGAATCGTAAGGATTTGGGGATCGGGTCTATGGTGACCGTCCCCTTTGCCTTACGCAGGGAAGCGGTTGCTCCGCTCGGGTGGCACATACTGCTTTGCCCGCCAAAAGCACAAGCTGCATATGCACAGGCAGGTGTGAAAATGGAATTGGTTCATCAGGTGAACAGCTTCACCTCCAACCGACTCCGGCCAGAAAAACACTTCGCCAGCTCCGGAATGCCCCCTGCTGTCGAACAGATTGCGGGTGACCACGTGGAAGCCTTGCAGTTTCTGGCGAAAGGACGGTAGCGAGGATGCGATGTGAAAACAAGAAGACTGGAAGGAGGGAATGAAAGTGGCAAAACAGCGAATAGATGGTCTCGTGAGTGTCGTCATTACCAATTTCAACAGGGCTGCTTATATACGAGAGTGTCTGGACAGCATCCTTCAGCAAACCTATGAAAATTGGGAAATTATCCTGATTGATGATGCTTCGACGGATCAATCGGTAGAAGTCGCTAGAGAGTGGCTGGAACAAAATGAAAGGTTTTTTCCGGAAGACAATCAGGTGCTGATTCATGCGCTCCCTCGCAATGTTGGCTTTGCGGGTGCCATCAACATCGGACACTACATGAGCCGAGGTGAGTTCATCGCAAATCAGGACTCGGATGATTTCTCTCATGTCCTGCGCCTTTCGCGGCAGGTTGAGTATTTAAAAAGTCAGCCCCAGATTGATTTGGTCGGTACGAATTATTACGCATTTTCGTCCGATCACCCGGAAAAAAAGGACCTTGCAACATGGATCAGGTACGGCGATGACATTCGCAAGGTATATGGGAGCGGCGGACACTGTGTCTGTCATGGAACCTGTATGTTTCGGGGGCGCTTGTTTGATCAGGTTGGTGGCCCGACTCGTCGGATCGATGGTGCAGAAGACTACGAATTTATCGCCAAAGCTTTGAATGCGAGAGCAGGCGTCAACAATATCGCAGAAGCGTTGTACTATTACCGAATCCACGCTGAGCAGCGTTCGGCGCAATATTATCGGAAAAAGGGGGTGTAAAAATTTGAATAGCAGTAATGATCGCATCTTGATGGTGCTGGATAATTTGGGGACAGGCGGAACCGAGACACATGTTCTCAGCATGGGCAAAGCGTTGCAAAAAAAGGGCGCCCACCTGTTTTATGCTGGCGGGAACGGCCCCCTCTATCAAGAGTTTGTCGATGCAGGTTTTTTGGTTGAACGAATCGAATCCGCACGGGAACCTCTCACGGCACGCAGGCAGCATTTGATCGAGAGTTACCAGGGGGTTATGAAACAGCATGGCATTAGCATCGTCCATGTGCATCAGACTCCTTCAGGCTTACTCGCCGCTACTGCCGCTAGTCAGTTGGGCATACCTGTCGTGTTTACCTTGCATGGCACGTACTATCCAAAGGATGAAGCGATAAAAGTAGCGCAGCTCTGTTCCGCTGTCATCAGTGTGAGCAAACCTGTCCAACTATTCTGGGAAAAGCTAGGGGTGAAAACCACACTCATTTCCAATGGGATTGATGTGGAAGATTTCCGGCCTGACTCTGCAAAAATGGTGAAGCTGCCTTCCTTGCCGTCTGATGCCACAGTGGTTACGTATGTCAGTAGGCTGGCTTGGCAAAAAGCGACGGTGTGCAACATGGTGTTGCGAGCAACCAAAACGTTGCGTAGTGAAATCCCCAACCTGCATATCGTGGTGGTAGGCTCGGGTGCCCAGTCCATTCATGTACATGAGCTGGCAAAAGCGTTGAATAAAGCAGCAGGGCAGCCCTATATCCACATTGTGGGGGAGCAAACCGATGTCCGGCCGTATTACGCAATCAGTGATTTGGTGATTGGAACAGGTAGGGTCGCACTCGAAGCGATGGCGTGCGAAAAGCCTGTGCTTGCGATCGGAAATCATGGCTACGTTGGGTTGGTCGCGCCTTCGTCTTACGATTTGGCTTGGGACTGTTACTTCGGTGACCATTCCTCTGTGCAGAAGCCGTCTCCTCAGTTGATCGACAATGCTCTGCGTCAAGCATGTCGCGACCGGAGTCAGCTGAAGGAAATAGGGGGTCTAGGAAGAGCGTGGGTCCAATCCAATTTTCATATCACCCAGAAATGCGCCTCCTTGCTTACCATCTACGCTCAATTGAAGAATGGGGGAGGTCAGACGAGTATGAAAAAAGTTTTGTACGTAGGTTGGCTAGGGTTCAAAAATTTGGGTGACGAACTGATGTGGGATGCCTTTCACGATTTGTCCCGCAAATATCTCGACCCGTCAAAATACAAGGTGATTCCTTCGCTGCCAGGGGTTGATCTCAACGATTTAAGCGAATATGACACCGTCGTTTTGGGGGGAGGCTCGCTTCTTGTTCCCGGTTATGTGGATGTAGCTTATCGTGCTGTTGAACAGAAAAAGCGGCTATGGATCTGGGGGAGCGGATTCGACTCACAGGATAAGGTGCTGCTCGATTCCTCTGGCACTTTAACTACGAAGCTCTTGACAGGCAATGAAAAGATGAGCCAGATGCTCAAAAAAATCGCCGAACACGCTACGTTTTTTGGAGTACGAGGACCGGTTACTCTTCAATACCTTCAGCAAGCGGGAATAAGCGACAAAGCATGGATCAGCGGAGACCCGGGGATGCTGCTTCTCCCTGCATCATCAGCATCATCAGCAGACAAAAGCAAGCGATTAACCATTGGTATCAACTGGGGGACGTCCTATAATCGCATCTATGGGAAAAACGAGAACGCCGTAGAGGATGCGCTGGTGCATGCAGCCAAGAAGCTCATCAAGTTAGGCTACGATATCCATTTGCTGACGATGTGGGGACCGGATCGGGAAGCCATAAAAAGACTGCACAAAAAAATCGGCGATCCAACGCATACGATCCTCGACTTGGAGCTGCACGACCATTCAAAAATGCTGGAGCTAATGAAAGGTTTCCAGGCGACGATTAACTTTAAGCTGCATGCCAATGTGCTGAGTGCCGCTGCCGGAGTTCCGTTCGTCTGCTTAGCGTATCGCATCAAAAGCATCGACTTCGCTTATTCCTTGGACCTGCCGGAGCTCCTCGTCTCGACAGACGAACCACAATTAGGCGACCGAATTCTCATCTGTACCTGGGAAGCAATCGCACGCAGGGAGCAGATCGCAGCAAAAATAGCAGCCAGTCAAAAAAAGATGATGGAGAATTTGGAGCAGCCGTTTATCCAAGGTCTGCTTTAAATCAAAAGGGGACCTGTGATTCACTACAGGTCCCTTCCTTCATTCATGAAAAGGGATGAAAATTAGTACTCACCGTGCTCCCGCAAGCTGGCTACAGGCACACTCATCTCCTGATCGGGCTGGTTGAGCGGGTAAATCCTCGCCATGTCATTGGCATCATCGATGTGCTGGATGTATACGGGTATTCCATCGCAGGTAACATTCGCCATAACGGGTGAAGCGGCGATTTCTTTCGCGCGCTGTTTATTCATTTTGATTCCTCCTGTCTTACGTAACAGCATTAATATGTACGTCAGCCCGGCAAGGTATACTTTTTGCACCTGTTGACATTCCCTAAAATATGTAATAGATTGAAAAGGAAATTACTACGAAATCGTACTAAAAGGAGTCACCGGTATGCAGCAACTATACGACCTCTTTCTGAAAACCGGTTTGCGTCCGTTCGCATTTATGTCCGATACGATGCAGCTGGAAGAAAAACTGACTCGTTCTGATTTGTCGACCCTCCTCATATTGCTGTTCCGCGGAGATTTGACCATGTCAGAGCTGGCGCAAGAGATGGGGGCGCCGCTTAGTTCGATGACCAGCATCGCGAAACGGCTTGAACGCAAAGGATACATCGCGAGGGCTACCTCTGTAGAGGATCAACGGGTGAAGCTCGTCACGCTGACACAACCAGGCAAACAGCTCGCTAAAGAATCAGAGCAAATGATGCTGACGATGCTGGGCAGGCTTCAGGAAGCATTTACACCGGAAGAAATGGAGCAATTCACTACCCTTTTACTCAAGGCAGCCAAGGTATTTCAGGAGGGAGGCCCTGTCAAGCCTCGTGAAACAAAGGTTCGTTCCATCAAGATCAACATTGAAGAATAGTCCGTTCGAACCTGCTTCTTTTTTTGTCTAATTACTACGAAATCGTATTAAATGGATCGTGAAGGAGAGAGTCGAGATGAGAATCATCATCTACACCGGCAAAGGTGGGGTTGGGAAGACGAGTGTTGCAGCAGCAACTGCTGTTAAGCTGGCAAAGCAGGGAAAGAGGACGCTCGTACTCAGTACGGATGCCGCACACAGTTTGGCTGATTCATTGGGGACTGTGATCGGACCAGACCCCGTACCAATTAGCGAAAATTTATGGGGCCAGGAAGTAAACAGCTTGCGGGAAACCGAACGCAACTGGGGGGCAGTACAGGGATGGCTGACAACACTGCTCGACAAAGCACAGCTGACTGATATTACAACGGAGGAAATGCTCGTTTTTCCTGGCATGGAGGAATTGTTCAGTTTGCTACAGATCAAGGAACACGCCATGAGCGGGCAGTTCGACGTCCTGGTAGTAGATTGTGCCCCAACTGGAGAAACACTGCGTCTGCTCAGTTATCCGAACGTATTGAATTGGTGGTTGGAGAAAATTTTTCCGACGGAGCGCAAGCTGATCAAACTCGTTCGCCCAGTGGCCAAGATCGTCAACAAAGTAGAGCTTCCTTCTGATGATGTGCTAGATAGTGTCGAGCAGCTCGTTCGAGGGCTGGAGGAAATGCAACGAATTGTTTTAGACCCGGAGATTACATCAGTGAGGATCGTAGTAAACCCAGAAAAAATGGTGCTTGCGGAAGCAAAGCGCTCGTTTACGTATTTGAATCTGTTCGGGTTTAATACCGATGCCATCATCGTGAATCGGGTGCTTCCGGATGAAGCGGGAGAGGGATTTTTTGCCCACTGGCGAGAGCTGCAACGAAAGTATGAGAACGAAATCGTGGAAAACTTTCAGCCGCTGCCGATTTTGAAAGCACCGATGATGCCAAAAGAAGTGATTGGCCTGCCCATTCTAGAAGAATTGGCTGATATCGTTTTCGGAACAGAAGACCCATCCGCCAAGCTTTATCAGGGCAGAACGGAACTGATTCGAGAAGTGGACGGCGAGCTGCATTTGGAGCTGATGATTCCTTTTGTGGATAAAGATGCCTTGGATTTAACGCAAACAGGGGATGAATTGACCGTAAATGCGGGTGCCTACAAGCGCAAAGTCATTTTGCCACGAGTATTAATGGGACGACAGGTTACGGGAGCAAAATATGCAGAAGATCGGCTGATCATTCGTTTTAGCGCAAGGGAAGGGGCTGTCCAGCATTGAGACGTACTGGATTGAATAAGGTGCTGACGATTCTCGGGAACATGGAACAGCATGGAACCGAGCGACATGTGAAAAATGCCTGCAAAGAATGGCTACTCGCATCGCGGTCAGTGATCGACAGCATGATCGATGCGTTACAGGATGAACAAGACCGTCCGAGAGCTCATAAAATCAACATTTCCAAGGAGTAGGCCAACTTGAGAGGAGAGAATTGACATGGTAAGTGGGATCAAGCGCCAAATGGGTTTCACTCTAATCTTGACAGGACTGCTGCATACGGTTGTCGGTCTCTTTTTCTACGCGGAGCCACTTCAGCAGATCCTCGCAAACGGCTTTTGGAATGCGGTAGGGCAGGAAGAAGATGCTGCTTTCTGGTTTATGATGTTTGGCTTTTTGTTGATGTTGCTCGGATATATGGCGGATTGGCTGATGAAAAAGAAGGGAATGGAGCCGCCGGCTACCTTCGGGTGGACGATTCTTGGCATATGCGTGGTCGGGGTGATTGCCATGCCTGTATCGGGCTTCTGGCTAGCCTTACCACAGGCAGGCATCCTTCTGCGCAAGTGATGTAAGAAATTTGCGGATAGGTAGATGGTTCAGATAAAATGAATGTAACCATTTTCCATATGTTTCAATATCCGAGGTGATTTTTATGAACTTCTTAGATGCAAACAACCAATGGACCCCAGAGTTTTTGGAACACATCCAAAAATCCGCAAAATCATCCATCAAGCTCACACTGACGAAAGAAGCGGCTACCTTAACGGATAGCAAGGTAGGCGGAAAGCCTTGGCTGCCGCC
>NZ_AKIX01000003.1:0-67566 GCF_000282075.1 Brevibacillus sp. BC25 | reverse complement strand
GGCTGGTTTGTTGTTTTCAAAGGTAGCGATTACGTGGCTGTAAACCCCGCCGCTTCCGCCAGTCGCTGTTTTCACGAAGGCATCCGCAACATGATCACCCGTGAAGTCTACGAGAGTCAGCTCGCCTTCATAGCCGCCAAGCTCTTTGATATCCGTTTGGCTATATGCGCCGGATTTTCCGTCTTTCACTACGATGTTCATATTGGAGGAGTAGATGTCATCCGCTTTTTCTTTTTCGCCAATCAGATATACGACGTCATCCTTCTTATCGCCATTCACGTCAGCTGTTTTTTGATCGATCACATAGGTGTTTTTCGCGAGCTTCAGTTCAGCTGCGGCAGAAAACAACTTTCCTTTTTCAGAGTCTGCGTGAGCTACTTGTGTATTCATTGCAGAAAATCCAGCTACGCCTACAACTCCTGCAAGCAGCAAATATGTAACAGGCTTCATCCATTTTTTATTCATCGTTATGGCCTCCACTAGATGGTAAGTTATTGGTTACATTTACTACTATAGGACGAAGCCTGCTCTATTTCGTTACAGAATGTTTACGAATGATATACAAAAAGTAAACAGTACGCTACTTGACGTTATCCAGCACACTTTTGATAATGGCAGTGGAGTCTTGACGGATACTCAGGTTGTAGTGCTTTCTTACAGCTTGGTAGACGGCATTCAGATTTTTGCTGCTTTTGTTTTTACGATAAGCGGCAATCCCCTTGGAAAAATTAGGGTGGTGGATTAGATCGCGACTCCAGTCCCATGCCCGAGGCTTTAGGGCATCCTTGCGTGCTTGATCGAGCATTTGGGGAAACTTCGGAATAAAGTACTGCCCGATTTTTCTACTAGCATTTTGGTATTCTTGGGACTCTGTAATAGAGGAAACAGGATCATCATTATAGGGCTTTCCATTGACTGAAATGAGATCTCGCGGTTGTGTCGGCACCATGCCCGGTGCTAATTTCACCTGATAGTACTCCCAACCTGATTCGGTCTTTTTCCCGGGAAGAATGAGTTTCATAAAATGCTGCAGACGATCATACGCATGCTCCTGCGCGTATTTTTCCGGACCGGATTCCATGCTAAGCGGTGAATCAGGATAAATATAGCCTTCGCTATCTACTACATAACCCGGCAAGCCTACTTCAACTGCCCAGCGCACAGCAACATTCTCCGAATCCTTCAGATCAATTCCTCCGTGGTAAGGTCGAACGGTTCCGAACATCCGATACAGAACGGTCGCGACGAACTCCTTCGTTGCGATCCCATCGTCGATCTCATTTGGCATGACGTAACCGGCTTGAACAAGAGGCTGCAGGCGGGCATTCATATTGATTTGGGCTCTGGTCTCTCGTAAAGCTCGCCCCTCTTTTGAATAGGCGTCCGTATTCTTCTTAATGCCTTGGTCTAGCTCATCCAGATTCATGTCAGCCGGATATGCTGGAGGTAGATTACCGATAAAGTGATACAGATTCCAGAGAAATCCTTTTTTCGAGGATAAGAATTTCAAGCGATAAGAGAAATACATTTTGTGATACGATTCTTCCGTTTCCATGTCGATCATATAGTCATCGGATGAATAAGGGCGCAGTTGCAAAGGCAATGGATGCGGATTAGTAATAGAGACCATCTGAACATTCAAAAACAAGTATTTTTCCGGATTGGGCGGAAGTTTATATGTAATTCGGTAGCTCGCTGTGTTTGCTTCTGCAATATTTGTAGCAGATGGGGTAACAAGTACGGTGGATAAAACAAGGGAGCATGCTAGAATGCCAAATACCATCTTTTTTCCAAACATAGAAAAATCACCCTTTTTCTTTTGATGCTAGTTAAACGCTTCTTGGCCGTCGAAGTTGCGCTCAGACTATTACTCTAAAAAGAAAAACGACCAGATATAGATCATCTGGTCGTTTCTTGAGCGATCTTATTCTGCCAAAGAAGCAATCGGCTGTACGCCCATGCTCTCCAGCTTTTCATAGATATCTTTTAACTTCGGATTTCCCTCACCGACAATTTCCCCGGAAATTACGACAAGCGGATACCATAAATCTTCCTCGATAATGCGATTCGCCCAGCTTTTGTCATCGTCTGTCTGCGGCTGTTGAAAGTCGCTATAAACGATGCGGATGCTGTCACTCCCATATTTGCGAGAGAGTGCCGCCTCCAGCCACTCGGCTGTTTCCTTTGCAGATGGCAAATTGACGCAGCTTGCGCACAATTGCTCTGTCCCAAAAACCTTGATATCGACAGTCACTATATCCGCCCTCCCCCGGGTCAGCTAGCTTAGGACAATGCTTGGTCCAGGTCCTCGATCAAGTCCTGAACATCTTCAATACCAACAGAGATGCGCACCAAGCCATCCGTAATGCCCAGCTCAGCACGGCGCTCTGCCGGGATAGAAGCATGTGTCATGCGTGCAGGTACGCTGATCAAGCTCTCCACTGCACCCAGCGATTCTGCCAGCGTATAGTATTTTACCTTTGCCAACACTTCGTCAGCACGCTCTGCGCTGCCTACGTCGAAGGAAATCATGCCACCGAAGCCACGCGCTTGTTTTTGAATCAGCTCATGACCAGAATGGCTGGACAAACCAGGATAAATGACGCGTTTGATGTCGCTGCGCTCAGACAGCCATTTTGCCAGCGTACGAGCATTGTGCTCATGCTCTTCCATCCGAATTCCCAGCGTTTTCATACCGCGCAGCAAGAGCCAAGAATCTTGTGGTCCAAGCACACCGCCAATTGCATTTTGCACAAAATGGAGGTCTTCGCCCACTTGCGCATCTTTTGCTACAACCAGACCTGCTACTACGTCGCTGTGTCCGCCCAAATATTTTGTTGCGCTGTGGAACACGATGTCAGCTCCGAGATCCAGCGGATTTTGCCAGTAAGGTGTCATGAACGTGTTGTCTACCACGAGCAGCACGCCTTTTGCTTTCGCGATGCCTGCCAACGCGCTGATGTCGCTTACTTTCAGCAGAGGGTTTGTCGGTGTTTCCATAATGATTGCTTTGGTTTCCGGGCGAATTGCCGCCTCTACTGCTGCCAGATCACTCGTATCTACATAGGTTGCTTCCAGACCCATACGGGAGAATACACGTGTAACGACGCGGTAAGTACCACCGTATACATCGTCACCTACCACGAGATGGTCGCCTTTGTTGAACATGGAGAGGATGGTAGACAGTGCCGCCATACCAGAACCAAATGCAAAGCCGCGAACGCCGCCTTCGATTTCTGCGATGTATGTTTCCAATGCGTGACGGGTCGGGTTCCCGGTACGGGAGTATTCAAAGCCCTTGTGAACACCAATGGCTTCCTGTTTATAAGTACTTACCTGGTAAATTGGAACGGATACGGCTCCTGTATGTGGATCTCCATCGATTCCGCCGTGGATCAGACGAGTTTTGATACGCATCTTAAATTCCCCCCTGGTAAATTTTCTTGCTTAGATAACGTTCGCTGCCGTCGGCAAACAGTGTAACGATATTAGTCCCCGGAGCTGCTTCTCTTGCTTCGCGCAGTGCCGCTGCCATGGCTGCACCTGAGGAGCTGCCTACGAGCAAGCCTTCCTTGGCTGCCAGTTGCTTAACCAGATCGAATGCTTCCACATCGAGAATCGTGTGAATGGCGTTGAAGTAGCTCGTATCCATGAACGGAGGCAAAAACTCCATGCCGATCCCTTCTGTTTTATGCGGGCCGGATTCTCCCCCATTCAAGATGGAACCTTCTGGCTCGACAATTACTGTTTTTACATTTGGGTTTTGTTCCTTCAAGTAGCGAGCAGCACCCATGAAAGTACCGCCAGAACCCGCGCCTGCCACAAATACGTTTACTTGCCCATCCATTTGACTCCAAATTTCTGGACCTGTTGTTTTGTAGTGTGCGTCTGGATTCGCCGGGTTAGCAAATTGCTGTGGAACAAAAGCACCTGGAATGGATTCTGCGAGTTCTTTTGCCTTGGCGATTGCACCCTTAATCCCCAACTCTGTCGGTGTATTGACGACTTCTGCTCCGAGGGCACGCATCAGCTCTTGCTTTTCCTCAGAAAACTTCGCTGGTACACAGAAGATGACTTTATAACCAGTTCCTACAGCGGCCAGCGCTACACCAATTCCTGTATTTCCTGCTGTCGGTTCGATAATGGTACCACCTGGGGCCAATTGGCCATTCTCCTCTGCGGCACGAATCAACTCCATGCCGAGTCTGTCTTTTACGCTGCCTCCTGGGTTAAAATACTCCAGCTTGGCGAACAAGCGGACACCTTCAGGGAGCTCAAATTGTGTAATTTCGACGATCGGCGTATTACCAATCAGTTCCTTCACATTGCGAAATACGTTCACGAAGATCTGACTCCTTATATTGAAGTACTTGCTTCTTTCTTTTTCATTATAACATGCAAAGATTACAAAAAGTCCATGCTACTAAACTTCGGTGTGTCTGCAGAACTTCAAAGTGTCAACAGGGCATGTAAGCCATGGATTTCTCACCATGGTATGATTATAATAAAGGAGAGGTTGGAAAGGAGTGAATGTAACATGGATATCATGGATCAAGTACAAGAAGTTCTCGATAAACTGCGTCCTTACCTGCAACGTGACGGCGGAGACGTACAACTCGTTGATGTAGAAGATGGCATCGTGAAGCTGCGCCTGATGGGTGCTTGCGGTAGCTGCCCTTCCTCTACCATCACCCTGAAAGCAGGAATCGAGCGTGCACTGGTGGAAGAAATCCCAGGCATCAAAGAAGTTCAACAAGTATTCTAATCCAGTCACATCGACATGAAAGCAGCTACAGCAACCGCGTAGCTGCTTTTTTCATTTCCCTTTTTCCAAAAAGGCAATGACGCGCTTCCCGTATTCATCAGGAACTAACGCATAGCTGCGGACGTGACCCGCTCGCGGTACGATCCAAATCTCGGAATCTTCGTCTTGGGTCAGCCCAAAGAGTCGTTCGCTGTTTACCAGTGGGATCGTCGTATCGCCTGTCCCGTGTATAAAAAGAATCGGTTTGTTCGCTTGCTGGACTGCCTGATACGGATTGACGTCTCGCGGGTTGGCTCCTAGCAAAACAGGACACAAGGTAAGAATGAGCCAGTTGAATGGAACTCGGGGCAGGCCCGTCCACTGCGGCAAGTTCTCAGCCAAGTATTCACGCAAGGAATAGAACGGTGAATCTGCCACAATCGCTGTGATGCGGTTATCCACTCCGCCAACCATCAAGGAGGTTGCCGCCCCCATGGAAAATCCGACGAGACCGAGACTGTGCTCCGGCTTCTTCGCTGCTGCGAAATCGATGGCCCCAAGCAGATCTTGCTGTTCTCGAAGACCAATCGTAGTCAGTGCTTTGCTGGACTCCCCTGCATTGCGAAAGTCGAACATCAATACATCAAAGCCGGCCTGAACCAGTCTTGCAGCCAGAGACAACGCTGGCAGATGTGGCTCTAATCTGTTTTGACTATATCCGTGAGCAAAGACCAGCGTTTTTCCATTCGAAACCCGCCCATTTTTTTCTGCCGACAGGTACCATCCAGCCAACGAAATCTTTGTTTCCCTGCTCGAAAAAACAACGGACTCCGCCTGTTCGATTCCAAAATCTCGGGGTTCCATATGAATCGGTTTTCGTACAGGATGCGTCAAGCGCCAGGTTACGTGAAACGAAACGGCTACTGCTGCAATCAAGAGAAGCACGAAGAGGCCTGAAATCAAAACAAAAAACGTGTTCATACGGCAGTCAGTGGTCCCCTTCCACTTAGCACCGCTACGATGTTAGCAGCAGCCAGCCTCGCCATCTCCGCCCTCGTTTGCACAGTTGCACTACCGATATGTGGTAATGCGACTACATTCGGCAGTTGCAAGAGCGGGTTATCCATCGGGACAGGCTCAACCGCAAAAACGTCCAGGCCTGCCGCCCAAATTTTTTTATCTACCAACGCTTGGTAAAGTGCGGACTCATCGACTGTCCCACCGCGAGAAACATTGATAAACACAGCGGTTTCTTTCATGAGCGAAAATTGTTTTTCCCCCATCAACATGCGTGTGTCCTCTGTTAGCGGGGTAAGCAGAACGACGTAATCGGACTCTTGCAGAAGCTCCGCCAAATCAGCATACCGTGCGCCCGTCTCTTGCTCAGCCTGTGGTTTGCTATTCCGGTTGTGATACAAGATCCGCATGCCAAATCCTTTGGCGCGTCTCGCCACCGCTTCCCCAATTCGTCCCATCCCAATAATCCCCAGAGTCGAACCATATACATTTTGTCCAGCCATGAGGGTCGGACTCCACGATGTCCATTCCCCCTGCAATAAAAATCGATTGGCTTCCGTCAATCGGCGGCCTGTTGCCATCAATAATGCGAAAGCCAAATCGGCTGTAGACTCTGTCAGCACATCGGGCGTGTTGGTTACGATGACCTCGTGTCGTCTGCACGCTTCCAAATCAATATTGTCGTAACCGACCGCCATGTTCGCCACGATTCGGAGTCGTTTTGTACACGCCAAAAATTCCTCGTCCACTCGTTCTGTCAGCATGGTCAAGACGGCATCTACATGCTCAATCTTTTCCAGCAACAACTCACGCGGTATCGGCGTATTTTTTGTCCATTGCTCGACCTGGGCTACTTTTTCAAGCATCGCGATCACTTCAGGATTGAGTTTCCTTGTAACGAAAACTTGTCGCTTGATCATCTTTTTTCCTCCACAACCAATCAATTTGTGGAATGGATACGTCATAACGCTGTGCAATGAATAGGGGGTACTTACGAAGTCCGTCTTCTATTTTCGTTAGCTCGTCTTCCAACTGCGTTTGCCATGCTTGGATGTTGACTTCCTGGCGCTCTTCTACCGGCAACTCCATATAGGTCTCCACGAGCTTCAAAAATCTGCCTGGGTAGAGCATGAGCGCAAAAATCACGGCATATTCATCTGGCTGCAGAGCAGAGACGCTGTTGTAGCCGTCGAGAAAGCTGGTCACAGCCTCTTCATTCCAGCCGTTTCGCTTTGTCTCGGCTTTGATCCACTGCCCCACATCACGAGTACGCATATCAAGAACCCAGTTCCATTCACCTGCCATTAGACGTACATCCTTCTCTTTCCATAGCATATACCCTTGATCAAAATTTTGGTAGGCTACTTTCCCGAGACCAGCTGTTTCCTTCACAACTTTATCGTATCCAGCATCCAACAAATATTGAACGGACAATTCACCGAGCTGAGTAATGTACGTGAAGCAGGTCAACAAATATTCATCCATTGGCGCGAGCTCTACATTTTCCTCATCCATCTCATCCCGATACTCATTAAAATTCCGTAGCTTTTTGCGCCACGTGCTCGGCCAGTTGCCAAGAGAGCTAAAGGGGATAAACATCTTGTCTGATGAAAAATCACTCGTGGCCAGATGGAACTGTGCGAGTGACTGACCACTGGAATAATGTGGATTGTCGGGTACAGCCTCTCGCACGCCTCTGTATAAATAGTAAAGCTGCTCATCATCGACGAAGTGAGCCTGCCCGCTTGTTGTGTTCACCAGCTTTAACAAGCGGATGTTTTGCTGTTGACTCAAATGCTGTTTTACTTTCTCAATAAACTTGCTTTTGTATTTATATCCGGCTGGCGCCTCGAACATGTAGTAAAGGCCTCGATCTGTTTCGAGTACCTTGCCTGCCCCCGTCGTGCGATATCCCTGGAGTTCAAAACCGTACTTCTCCTGAAGAAGATCTTTTTCTTCCATACAGTCGTTCCACCCTCCTTGCATACTGCTCTTCTGGCATTGTATGTCATTAGATCGGGATAGGTGCCTATCTGTATGCAGATACTAGATGCATTCATGCCGACTTTCTGGGTGCTGAAAAGTCGGATTTTTGAACACGCACGTTAAAAAGGAGGAACCACAAGCATGGGTGAGCATCCACTAAATAGCGAGAGTTGTCTGGACTTCGTTATTGAGCTTTTGGAAAAACGAGGAGTCAGTATGAACGACATTGCTGAAATTGTCATGTTCCTGCAGTCAAAATACATCCCGGACATCACCTTGGACATGTGCCTGGACAGTGTTGCTGCCGTCTTGAAAAAACGTGAGGTCCAAAACGCGTTGCTGACCGGGATTCAACTCGACATCCTCGCAGAACAAAAGCAGCTGCTGCCTCCGCTCCAGGCGATTATTGAATCAGACGAGCCTTTGTATGGCATAGACGAGGTACTCGCCCTCGCCATCGTCAACCTATACGGGAGCATTGGATTCACAAACTTCGGTTATGTAGACAAGCTGAAGCACGGCAAACTAGCCGATCTCAACGACAAGCGTTTTGGTGTCCATACTTTTTTGGACGATCTCGTCGGTGCGGTCGCAGCAGCCGCCTCCAGCCGTATTGCCCATCGCCAGAAGCAGCAGGAGGAGTGCGCAGAATCATAGGGAGATTCGTTGCTGCCATTCAGGCAAGTCTTCCGCAATATAGGTAGGCGCAGCATGATGCTTGTCTGCCTCTTCGCGCGTGGAATAGCCTGTCAAAACGAGCAAGCTGTCTAAGCCGCTGTTGGCACCTGCCTCAATATCCGTATATAAATTGTCCCCGACGATCAGCGTGTCAGCCGCAGCAGTACCAAGTTGATCCAGAGCGTAACGGACGATGATGGACTCCGGTTTGCCAATCACGATAGGTTTGGTCGCGGAGGCAACGGAAACGGCTGCCACCAGTGAACCATTGCCGGGGAACAGACCAGCATCCGTCGGCAGGGCTGCATCTGCATTTGTAGCGATAAAAGTTGCTCCTGCACGGATAGCGCGTGCGGCGATCGCCAGCTTTTCATACGTAAAAGCACGATCAATCCCGACAATGACATAAGCCGGATCCTCTTCTGTAATCACATAGCCTGCATCCGTCAGTTGATCATGTAAACCCGCCTCTCCAATCACGTAGACGTGTGTACCCGCTGGTGCTTGCTCTCGTAAATAGGTAGCGGTCGCCATACTCGTGGTATACACGTCCCGAGCCTGTGCTTCTATGCCCATCGTTACCAGTCGTTCTGCGACGTGCTGTGCAGAGGCTGAAGAATTATTAGTCAGGAACAAATACGGAATCTGATGAGTTTTTAAGTGGGTGATGAATGCTGCTGCTCCCGGAATCGCTTCTTTTCCCCGATAAATCGTCCCATCCAGATCAAGCAAATAGCCTTTGTATTGTTTCACGTTGTTCCATCTCCCATCTGTTCTCGTAAGCCGGTTGTACAAGCTCTCCCCTCTTAGTGTAAACCTTCGTCCTTTCTATCGCAAAAAAACAGGAAACGGCTTTGAACCGCTTCCTGCTTTTTACAATCCAATCTCGTTATTTCTTGAATTTGACCATAATTGGCGTACCGGCTTCCAGGTTCATTTCCCCTTTATGACGGACATACACGTTCTGGTATCCTGGAAATGTCGGTGGATTTTCGGGATCATATTCCCGCCAGTTTCTTGGCTTGCCAGCTGCGTACTCCATGTATTCCGTCGCGTTAACAAGCACATTATCATCATCATCCGCCTGTACATCCGGCGGCAGCTGCTCGATTTTTCCATAACGGATGCTGAGCTTCTTAATTACCTTGTCGTGTTGGTAGTCATACGCTTGGATGACGACATCATTCCCGTACACCTGCAAGCGCAGTCCTTGCTTGAAATCTCCTCCATCCGGCGTGACTTTTTCGCCCCCGTCTGGACCTGCTGACATCCATCCCGTTTCAATGCCGGCCGTGTTTACGACGGTAAAGCCGCGTTTATCTCCGCCTTTGACTTTCTTTTTGCCTGCCCAATCCGGCAGGTTCAGATCCCAATGGGTGTGGCTCGAAAAGAAAACAACTTGCGGATAGTCCTTCAAGATGTCAAGGAGCTTGTCCACATCCAGGTAATCGTTCGTGTATGGATTTTGTCTGGAGCCCGAGATACTGTCCGGAAGCACATGGTGGGAGAATACAAAAATGGGCTTATTCTTGTCCTTCTTGCTATAACGCTTCAGATTATCTTTCAGCCAATCCAGTTGCTCGTCGCTCATGTATACTTCATCCCACAATTTTGGCTCGTGGTATTTCATGTATTTTTCTGTGCCGAGGAAGAGGAAGGGATATCCATCGATTTCTTTTTGGTGATAGACTCTGTCTTCTCCACTGAATTCGTAAAAGTTATCGAACAGCTCTTCTTCCGTTGTGCCGTTTGGCCATGTACTTTGTGCAAGCGTTTGGGGATTCTTCCACTTCGGCACATAAAACTCATGATTGCCAATGCTGGACCACACATTTTCAGGGTGAGGATTTTTATCGAGCACATCTTGCACGGCTTGATATTCAAAATCGTAACCGCGAGGAGTAATATCACCGTTAATGATTAGGGCTTTGGATTTTGGATTTTCCTCATTGATGTCTTGCAAAACGTGACCAAAATCTCGGAGGTCTCCTTGGATGTCACTGATCACGTCAAATGTCATCGTCATCTTTTTCTCGGGAAATTTGTCTTTTGCATGAACAGAATCAACGATTGGCAGAATTCCACCCAACAAGATGGCAGAAGCAGCTATACTTGATACCATTTTTTTCATTACGGATCTCTCCTCATCTGTTTTTCGTCACGACGGCTATCCAGTTTACCAGTATTATCCTGATAACATTCCGCCTTTCTGTTGTTTTTTGTGTGTTTGATTGTTTTTTACACTATAAATAGTAGATGTCCAACATAAAGAAAACGTTAAAACAACATTAAGATTGAAAGAATGGAGCAAAAAGGTACTTAATGCCTGCCTGATTATAGAAAAAAAGGCACAGGACTCTAACCGAATCCTGTGCCGGGGAAATCTTGTAAACAAAAGAAAAAATCCACCCAGCTCGAGTGGACTTTCGTTATGGCTAGCTTATTTTGCTTCCTTGATGTGAAACACGCATTTGTCCCCGCCTTTTGCCATGCATGTGGTTTGTTCGACATTGGCATTCAAAACCCGACGGAACAAGGAGAGCTCACAGCTGCACGCTTGGTTGAATTCACGAGCTACTTGCGAGATTGGGCAATTGAACTCCTGAATCCGATAGCCGTCTCCATTTTCGTCCTTTTCCCATTCCACCATGTAGCCTTTATCGTTTTGCAGCTCGGCCAGCTTAGCTACACGATTTTCCAAGTCACCTTGCATGTGGGAGCGATAAGTCTCCTCCAAGCGATTCTCGCGGCGTCTAAATAGCATCTCTATTTTGGACAAACCATCGATTTCCTTTATGTCTTGTAAAAAATCTAATGTCAAATGAGAATAATTGCGCGGGAACAGTTCGTCAGCTTCCTGCGACAATGAATAAACATTCGTTGGGCGTCCCATCGCTTGGCGAACAAGCGTAGACTTGATCAAATTATCTCTCTCCAGGGTGTTCAAATGACGTCGAACCGCCATTTCAGTAATCCCTAGCTCGACGGCCATGTCGCTGACAGGGAGTGAACCTTTGACCTTGAGCATGTGCAGGATTTGATCACGAGTGGACGTTCCTTCGTTTGTCATACGTATCACCGTCCTTTCTCCCTATTGTAGTGGATCAAGACGTTTTAGTAAACAAACGAAAGTCTTTTGTATAAAATATCCGCTACGTTGGTTATGGATTGAAAACACTTTTTAAAACAGTTCTTTTTTCAGAAAGGCTCTCACCTGTGGCTCAAACTGGCGAATGGTACCGGCAGCCTCTTCTACCAGGCTGTACATCTCATTGACCGGCACAGTTGTATAATCATTGACCAGATGCTTGCGGAAATCAGTTACACGTGTCAGGATCAAAGCCTGTTCATCCGTGATAACTTGCTCATCCCGTAAAATTTCCACGATGTCGCTGTAGCTTCCTGGATCGCGCATAATGAATCCATCGATCAGCGCGTTTCCGACATCCACTATTCCTTCGATAGACAAGTGCAGGGCTCGCTCCATCGCTACAACAGCAACTTCATCTGCCAAAACCGCTTCGGCTCCTCGTTCGCTGAGCTTGTCCAACAGATCAAGCATACGAGACATATGTTCCAATACTTGGTCGATTCGTTTTGTATTCACGTCGTACATATATTTCTCCTTACTTTCGCTTTTTTGATTTGCGTTTTGAGTAGTAAACGGTAAACACAAATGTTAGCACCAGGACGAGAAGCACCAATTCCCCTTCCTGCAAATAGGAATTGCTCACCGGTTTCACCTCTTTTCATCCCTCAGTATACCAAATTTGTACGACCTGTCACGAATCACGTTCGTCTTTTGATCACGTAGTTGTACCAGGGGATTATTCGACATCGAAAGTGACGTTCACCTTTCAAAGTCCGGTGCTCATGTAGATCCCCTACACTCCGCTCCTCCTTTTCAGGTTCTCGCCACTTTCTCGGTGCTGAAAAGACGAATCGGTGATAACTTTATGTTACAATGATGGGGTGAATTTTTGCCGGCAAGCATAAGGGGAGGAACACACTGTGGAACGCGAATTGGCTCTGGAAATTGTGCGGGTAACGGAAATGGCTGCACTCGCCTCTTCTCACTGGATGGGACGCGGGAAAAAGAATGAAGCAGATGGAGCAGCGACCAGCGCCATGCGCGCCATGTTTGATACGATCAACATGAGGGGTACCGTCGTCATTGGCGAAGGTGAACTGGATGAGGCCCCCATGCTCTATATCGGTGAAAAGCTCGGTAACCCGGAAGCAGGCGGTCCTGAGGTAGATGTGGCGGTTGATCCGCTAGAAGGAACGACGATTGTCGCCAAGGGTCACAACAATGCCATGTCTGTTATCGCCATCGGTGATCGTGGAACACTTTTGCATGCACCAGACATGTACATGATGAAAATGGCCGTCGGCAAACGTGCTGCCGGACTAATCAACCTTTACGATCCCGTGGATAAAATGATAGAGGTTGTAGCAAAAGCAAACAACAAGCGCGTGCAAGATGTGACGGTCATTATTCAGGAACGCGACCGCCACCAGGCGATTATTGACGCCATTCGTGAAAAGGGTGCGCGAGTGAAGCTTTTTGGAGATGGCGATGTGGGTGCTGCGATTGCTGCTTGTCTCCCGCATACAGGGATTGACCTGTTCTTGGGTATCGGTGGTGCGCCAGAGGGCGTGATCAGTGCCGCGGCGATCAAGTGCCTGGGTGGCGACATGCAAGCCCAGCTCAAGCCGCAAAACGACAGCGAGCGCGAGCGCTGCATCAAAATGGGGCTAGACAATCCAGAGCAGCTCTTGACGCTGAACGATCTGGTCAAAGGGGACGACGCCATTTTTGCGGCAACAGGCGTCTCTGATGGAGAGCTGTTGCAAGGCGTGCGCTATCTCGGTGATGATATGGTGGAAACTCATTCGATCGTCATGCGTGCTAAAACCAAAACCATTCGATTTGTCCGCGCTGTACACAATACCGAACACAAACCAAATCTTTTATGGAAGTAGAGGGACACCTATATGGCAAATGATTTGTTCTACTTGTACGACGAGGCTGAGGATACTCGGACGCGCTTTGTCAGCTTCACGGGCGAAGCTACGCGTTTTGACCTCGCGATTACAACGACCAGCCGTTTTTATGGGAAGGCGATTGTCATCAACATTCAAAATGGACGCTCCGCTATTATTGGACATGATGATCTGGAAGAAGAAGGCTATCTGGAATTCGCGTTCAACTTGAACGAGCGTGAAGCAGAAGAATTGAAATCATTTTTGGAAGCAGCCATTTAATTCACCAAAGGAAGAGCGATTGTAGGCTCTTCCTTTTTTTATTTGTAGCCCCCGCCCAATTCCTTCTGGACAATGCTCCTTACAGGCGTATGCCTCGTATACTGCTACTGCACAGATGCACAGACAGATACCGAGAGGAGTGCGAATCGCATCATGCAATCTTATCCATACGACCAAAGCTCTTACGACCAAAACCAATACGATCAAACTCAATATGAGCAAAACGAATACGATCAAAACCAATTTGTTCCTGCACAATATGACCAGCCACCTTATTACTCAGCAGACCAGGATTTTCAATACATTCCAGAAGATCAGGCTCATCCAGTCTTTTTCCGTAGAAGACGAGGTCCTGAGGTCGTTGTCGTCCCACAACCATATCCTTGGTGGGGATGCAATACATGCTGGCCTGGCTATTGGCCCACATGGGGCTGGCCTGGTTGGGGTGGAGCACCAGGTGGTTTTGGTGGACCCGGTGGCTTCGGTGGACCAGGTGGTTTTGGTGGACCCGGTGGCTTTGGTGGACCCGGTGGTTTTGGGGGACCTGGTGGTTTTGGGGGACCTGGTGGTTTTGGGGGACCCGGCGGTTTTTAGATCGAAAAACGAAAAGAGCCCTGACATACAGGGCTCTTTTTTATGCTTCGGTTATTCTGATTCATTTTTTAGGATTCACGCTTTGGTGTATTTGGTCCTGTTGGGACTTTATCGCGTTCGCGATTGGGTTTCAATTGATTGGGACGGCGCTCTCGTGAGTTGGAGTCCTTGCCGTTTTTATCGGGTCGATCCTTTTGAAACTTTGGCTTCTCCCCGCGTTCATTTCTCCCTGCCCCATTGCGATCCGCGCCAGCATTGTTCTGGCGATCCTGTTTATTTTGACGCGGGTGATAGCGTCTGCGTTCTTTTCGCTCTACATAGGGCGAAGAGCCACCCTCTTCACGAGGAATGTCCTGACGAATATCAATAATGACATCAAAGGCAGCTTCGTCTTGCCCGCTTTGGTCGTCCCCGTTGCCAACGTTTGCTTTTACCTTGCGCAAAACGAAGTACGGACAACCAAAATTGCAGAACTCATGCAGGTACTCATCCAAAGCGGCGATCCGCTGCTCGAACGGTACTTTGCGATTAGCGTCAGTATAAAACCCACGAAGACGAAGCTGACCATAGCCCCAGTCCCCTACAATATAATCGTACTTGTCGAGGATGTCGCTATAGCGCTCCTTGAACGCTTCAAGGTTCCAGCCGTCTCGATTTACTTCCATGACTTCATAAGTACCGGCTTGCGTGCGAATCAAACTCGCTTCCTCCTTACGCATGTATACTACGTCCATCTTATCATATTTCACGCAACATGAGCTAAATTTCCCACGATAACTGACCTGTGCCTTTGGACATTCTATCGTGTAGGGGGTGTTACCATTGAAAAAGACATGGTTGTATCCTGCAATTGCAGGTATTGTGCTCTTGGCTTCTGGTTGTACCAACAATGCTGCGCCTAACTACACGCATCCGAACAAGACGATGTCGTACCAGTCTGCTCCGCACGTTCGAAATTTTGATGGGATGCACGTCCGTAACTACGATGGCATGCGCTCGACGAACATCGACGGGTATCATCACACTCGTAATTACAACGGTACAAACACCACTAATTTCGACGGGCTTCATGTCCGCAACTATGACGGAACACGTGATGGAACACGTGATGGACTCCACGTCCGTAATGGTATGGGACTGACCAACAATGCTGGGATTAACTATGGTGTATATCCAAATGGTACCTATCCACATGCAAATGTAAACAACTACAACGCCTACACAAGCGGTATGAGACCGTACAATGCCTTTACGGATCATAAAGCTGGTATGGGTACAACAGGTATGGGTACAGCAGGTGTTTACAATACTCCGACTGGAAGACACCATTCCATTTATCAACAGCATGCTTGGAACCGCGGTGGAGCAGGAGTCATGCAAACCGGAATGCCACGCATGGGCTATGCGCAGACTGACCGTCAGCATATGAAAACCGCCAGTGTAACAAACGTCTATGTAGACCGTGATGCATTGGCAAAAGCTGTAGGGAATGTCACTGCCAGTTGCCCTGGCGTTCAGCGTTCTACAGTCTTGGTAACGGATAAAGAAGTTTTTGTAGGTGTGCACACACAAGGAGCAGATGCGCACACAGCGAAAAAACAAGCAAAAATGAACGCCGAATCGGTTTCACCACGCTATTACAAAGTGTATGTTACCGATAATCCGAATGACATCCAAGAAATCGCTCGTGTAGCAAGTCGCTCCAGCAACGTGAGTACAGCGCGTACAGAAGATGCGAAAAGCATTGAAACGCTTATCAAGCGTATGGGTGGAACATCCCATAACGTGAAGGCAACACACAAAGCTACAACCAGTCGCTAAAGCCCTCTCCCCCATGTAGTGAAAAACCCCCTCTTTTCCGCTCGTATAGGGCGGTTGAGGGGGTTACTTATTATTGCGCTTTCGGCATGGATTCTTTTGCAATCGTTTCCTTCGCAGCACTCGCCTGCTCGTGAGCGTGGTATGAGCTGCGTACTAATGGCCCTGACTCCACGTGACTAAAGCCACGCTTCATACCTTCATCCTTCAAGCGAGCGAATTCATCTGGATGGTAAAACTTTTCTACCTTCAAATGCTTCTTGGTTGGTTGCAAATACTGGCCAATCGTCATGATGTTGACGTCGACAGAACGCAGGTCATCCATCGTTTCGATGATTTCCTCCATCGTCTCGCCTACACCAAGCATCAGACTGGACTTCGTCGGAATGCTCGGCTGGAATTCCTTCGCCTTTTTCAACAGTTCCAACGTCCGATCGTATTTGGCTCTTGCCCGTACGCGATCTGACATTCGGCGAACTGCCTCAATGTTGTGGTTTAATACGTCAGGCTTTGCGTCCATGACCACTTTTAACGCATCCCAGTTCCCCATAAAATCAGGAATCAATACTTCTACGGAGGCAAACGGCAGTCTACGACGAATCGCACGAATCGTATCGGCAAAAATCTGTGCGCCTCCATCTGCCAAATCATCACGAGCAACGGAAGTAACAACGACATGCTTCAAACGCATTTGTTCTGCTGCTTCTGCTACACGTTCTGGTTCAGCTGTATCCAGCTCCGTCGGTAGTCCAGTTTTTACTGCACAAAACCGACAGGCACGGGTACATATATCACCCAAAATCATGAAAGTTGCTGTACCGCTTGCCCAGCATTCATGAATGTTGGGGCATTTTGCTTCTTCACAAACGGTATGTAGCGTCTTCGTGCGCATGGTTTGCTTAAGCTCTTTAAAGCTGGCTAGTTCTGATCCTGAAACAAGGTTGATCTTGAGCCACTCCGGCTTGCGTTGCGTCATAGGGCTCACTCCTCATGTGACATCATGGTACAAGACAATAACAATCTCCATTATAGAGGTTGGATTTCAGAGGGGCAACCTCTTTCCTCCCCCGGAAACAATTACCCGATCCGATGCACGGCATGGCGGTTCCCTTGACGAAGCAATGGCTCCAGCATGCGCAGCTCTCGTTCATGACAGGTGAAAAGAAACACTTGCTGTTCTTGTGCCAACATCGCTACATATTCAAGTGTTCGACGCAGGCGCTCTTCATCATAATGGACAAAATGATCATCGAAAAACAGCGGCAATGGCTCCGACTGCTTGGCATGATGCACCAAGGCCAAACGCTGGGCAAGGTATAGCTGATCAATGGTCCCAGTGGAACATTGGTCCTGTTCGAGCACTATTTGCTTGGTGGGTTCCAGCAAACGGACGGCAAATCCGTCACGGGGATCGAGTCTGACATCCCGATACGCTCCCCCTGTAATATGCTCGATGATCTCCGAAGCCTGCTGGTTCACAGCAGGTGTGCTATCCCGCCGCCATTCCCCTACTGCCTCCTGCAGCATTTCCCGAGCCAACTGAAGGGCATCTCGCTTATTTTGCAGCTGACGAAGTGTTGCCTGCGCTTCCTCAAGCTCATCAGTCGCGCGAGATAATGACAGGCTCTCATGAACCGCCATCTCCCCATTTCCTCTGGCCATTTGTTCCCGTAGCTCCTGCAGTCTCGCCTCAATCTCCACCATTTCGATACGCAATTTGCCTTGCTCGGTCTCAAGCGCGTTTTTTTCCTGATCAAGGAAGGTCCGAAGTGCCTCCCCCCAGCTTGCAGACAGATCGGCCTCCTGCTTCGTTTTGGCCATCTCCGATAAAAGCTGCTCAGATTGTTGTTTGCGTGTGCTTTTCAGTAGCACTTCCCGTCTTTCCAAAAATGTATCCCAATTACTCGCCCCCCATTTCTGAACGAGTGTGGTGAGTTCAGCATCGAGCGAAGCGATCTCTTCTTGTACCCTTTGACTTTCCTGTACCGCATCATGATCTGCTGTCTGTTTGAGTCCGCCCGTACTCCCTTTTACTCGCAGCAAGAAAACCCCAAAGCCGAACAGCAACAAAGCGGCAGTCGCAGAAATTCCTCCCAGAACGGGATGCCCACTCACGAAACCGATTAACCCGAGAACAGACAGTATCCCTGCTCCGCCCCACATGAGTGCAGCTCCCCTCTTTCTTTTCGCCTGATTGCCTTGTCGGGTGCTGCGTGAGGCTGTACTTCGCGGACTTGTAGAAAGGGCCGATACAGCCAATGTCGCCAAACGAATATGCAAAGCTTCTCGCTGTTTGAGCAATTGTGTGCCTTTTTCATAATCGTGTTGTAAGGGTATGAGCTGGTCATCACTCAGTTGTACGGCTTCTGTCGGCATGTTTACCTCAGTGAAGCCACGTCTTGCCTCTTCGTGAATAGCCAACTCAGCCTCAGAGCGAGCTGTTTGCTCCCACCACGCCCAGTCTTGTTGACTGACAGGAGCATGACTTCGTTGCCAGCGTTCCTGCAACGCTTTTGCTTGTCCGGTTGAGCGCTCTAGACGCTGCTGCAATCGGCTGCGCCGCTGCTCTAATTGCTGACATTCTTCTGTGGCTTCCGCTATTTGCAGCGTCAGTTGGCTGATCGTTCGCCATGCTGCCTTTGCGTTTTCCTTCTCCTGCTCTTTTTGCGCCACCTTCGTAGCGGCTTTTCCCAAAAGTGTATTTTCGGCCCGTTCTTTCTTGCCGATGACCGCAACCTCCCGATCCAGCTCCGCCAAAATTTGTTGGACAGCCGGATTGGCTTCTTCCGCAGTCGTAAAAGTCGGAATCAAATGCTCAGCCGCTTGAAGCGGTTCCCTCCTGATCCACGTCAAATCCGTAAATAAACTGCGTGTAAGGCCCGTATGCTTTTCGATAAAATTCCGTTCCTTGCGTCTGTCTTCCAAATAAAGCTCAGTCATTTCCGTCCATTCGGGGTCCAAAAAGAGGCGCGCCTCCTCCCGTTCCTTCGTCAACTGACGATGCAGGCGATAGGTTTTGCCCGCTAATTTGTACGTAATGATCGTTTCGTACGCACCACTCTGCCACGGACGGTATTTTTCATATTCAGGCAAGTATCTTGCTGATTTGACGTAATCGCGCTTCATTCCATACAAGGCAGCGAAAATACCTTGTAGGATCGTTGATTTTCCTGACTCATTGGGGGCATAAAACAGATTGATGCCTGGAGCAAAACGAAAGGTAGCATCCTGCCATTTTCCGAAGCCCCCCAGCACTAGCTCCTCAATTTTCATCGAATGGTCCCTCCAATCCGCGCCAAAGCCTCTTGCTTGGCTAACCTGACGATTTCTCGCTCGTCCTCATTTTGGGCACGGGACTCCGCCTCTGCCAGCTTGGAAAGCCATCTCCCCCAGACACCACCCTCTGCGATCAGCTTGTCCTCATCTACATCAGGCCAGGTCCGGTCTGTCAGCTGCAGCATAAAAAAACGGGAAAATCGCTGTTGAAGGACGGACAAGGGAGGCTGAAAATGCGCAGCACGTTCCCCTGTCAGCGTGATGTACATCAGATCGGAATCCTGTTCCTCTGCGAGTTGCTGCTCCATCCGGTCAATGAGCTGCTCAGTGGTTTCGACTCCTTTCCCTTCGATTTCCAGCTTTCGAATTTTACGTGACTGGACAGGAATCTCCGTGAGCTGCAATCTGCCATCATGATCCAGCTCTCCATACAAAACATTTCGTTCTCCCACTTCCTTACTCGTCAATCCTTCTGGAGAGCCTGGGTAAGCTGCGAGCGGTTGTTTTTTGACGGGATGCATGAATTGCTCCGGCTTGTGGATGTGTCCCATCGCAACATAGTCCATGCCCGTCTGTACGAGCTGCTGCAAGGTAACAGGCGCATACGGATGATGCTCTTCGTCTCCTAAATTGGAAAGCACACTAGCATGCAGAACCATCAGATGATGGGCATACCCTTCCAATTTGCCTGGAAACGTATCGAGTGGCGACTCGTACACATGTGGCTGCCCGAAGCCCCAGCCGTAGATTACACACGACTTTTCGGGAAATTCGTACACACCCCACTCCGGTGTAAACCAGTAGACGTTCCCTGGCCATTCCAATGTTTGATAAAACGAATCCGCTCGCCACGGATCGTGATTGCCAGGTGCGATCACGACAGGGATTGGTGCGATGCTGGCAAAAAGATCACGTAAAAACATCGCAGTTGATCGTCTTCCCCCGTGGTATTCGAGCAAATCTCCGGCAATGAGCCAGAAGTCTGCTTCCTTTTCCCGAACGAGGTCACCGATTCTTTTCATCGTTTGACGAAAATCATCCTGACGTAGCTCGTATCGCTCCCCCAACATTTGAAGCGGCGCATCCAGATGGACATCCGCTGTATGAATAAATGACAGCACGATCAAATCCACTCCTCACATGAAACAGACGAACATACTTTCCCTTTATGATACAGAGGAAAAGGCTGGATGAAAAGCATCTGTCAGAACGAAAAAACTTCCGCCAGCAATGACGGAAGTTTGGAGGACTTGGTTTTTACTTGAGCAAACGGAGGAATTCACGCATGAAGCCTGGCAAGTCTGGCCATGCATGTCCGGAAACAAGATTGCCATCGACATGGAGCGTTTCTGTTTGGTAGATCGCCCCGCACGCTTCTACATCAGGTCTGCATGCCTGGTAAGCTGTGATTTCACGTCCAGCTAAGTGTTCGCGAACAATGGTCAATACTTGAGAGCCATGGCAGATGGCTGCGACTGGCTTGTTCGTCTCGAAAAAGTGCGCCACAATCGGCTTCAGGTGCTCATTGAGCCTGATATGCTCAGGTGCTCGTCCACCGGGAATAATCAAGGCGTCAAACGCTTCAGGGTTAATGTCTGAGAATGCAACATGGGCGGGAAGCTGATAAGCTGGCTTTTCTGTGTATGTCTCACTGTGTGCTTCGAAATCATGGCAAACGGTGTGCAGGGTTTTCACGCTTGGTGCTGCAATGACCGTTTCATACCCTTCTTCCGAGCAGCGGTAATACGGATAGAAAACCTCCAGTGCCTCTACAGCGTCGCCTGTTACAATCAACACTTTTTTGCTCATCACACAGCCTCCTCAGGTCGATTTTTAAGGAATCACTCCTCCTGATTTCAATTCTTTGGCTGTACGGTGTGCTCCTGCCTCCTTTCCTGCAAATTTACAAAACTTTCCTCGCCAACAGCCAAAAAGCTTTCCAAAAGTATCTTGGATAATCCACTCCAACTGGTAGAAACTACAACAAAAGACTACGAGGCAGGAGGGAGACGGCATGCGAGTTTTCCGCCTAATCATTCAGATCAGCTTGTGCGTGGTTGCAGCTATTTCACCACTAGAATCCGTCGCCGGAGTTGCTCCGTCCGCCAATGAGCAAGACCCGGTTCTTCTAGAGCGCTTGCAAGTTTTTTTGCGCTTGGAATCGATGTACGGCATTCCGTGGAATTATTTAGCGGCCATTGATCAATACGAGCGAACCATGAAAATACGCCGGAAGAAGCAGGAGCAAGAAAACGTTTCGCGGCTAACAGCTGTGGACATTCCAAGCGAACGTTGGGCAGGTGCATTCAATCCTGATGCAGAGGATACGAATCCGGTATCCATCCATTTTTTTAAAGGGATCGGAATCGATGGAGATGGCGATGGTGTCGCAGATCGTCATAACGATCTCGATGCACTCACTACCTTGGTTCACTACCTATCCCAATACGGCTTCTCCCACGAAGATTGGCAAATTGGTCTCTGGTCGTACTACCAGCGGGATCGTTCCGTGAAGACGATCAGGCAGTTCGCGCAGGTGTATGCAAAGTATCAACATCTGGACCTAGATGAGCGGCATTTTCCTATCCCCGCGAGGTACGAATACAGCTACCGTAGTACATGGGGTGCTCCGCGCGGCTGGGGTGGGCGTCGTATCCACGAGGGGACCGATATTTTTGCGAGTCACGGCACCCCTGTACTCAGCACAGCCTACGGAGTCATTGAGGTAATCGGCTGGAACAGGTATGGCGGATGGCGAATCGGCATGCGTGACATGGGCAATGTGTACCATTACTTTGCACATCTGTCCTCCTTTAAAAAGGGAATGAAGCCGGGTGACATTGTGGAGCCAGGAGAAGTCATCGGATATATCGGCAGCTCCGGATATGGGAAGCCTGGCACCTCAGGCAAATTCCCTCCCCATCTGCACTACGGTATGTACCGCGAAACAGGTGGCGCAGATTGGTCATTTGATCCTTATCCGTATTTACGACGCTGGGAGCGGCAAAAGAAGCGGCAATGAAGCCGCTTCTTTTTTTGGGCAGCTCTTTTCATTGACAGAAATCGTCCGTAAAAATACAATAAAAACAGAAAAACTGGACAGTCGTCCAAAAAAGAGGTGAGAAAGTGACTACCCAGAAAAAAGCCGAAGCAAAACGGGCATTTTTGATTGAGCAAGCGACTGCTTGTCTGGCTGAAAAAGGGTATGCACATGTTTCCTTGCGCGACATTGCCAAGGAATCTGGTGTCTCACTCGGCATTCTGCATTATTACTTTGCAAACAAAGAAGAGCTTTTGCTCGCTGTAATCTCTAGCTACAAAGGACGCTTTATCGAGGAATTGGAACGCGAAGTGCTCGCAGCTCCATCTGACGAATGGTCAGCTGCTCTAGCCCGTGTCTTGTGCCGAAGTCTACAAGAGGATCGGAAGTTGCATCGGCTCTGGTATGACTTGCAGGTACAGGCCATGTACGTTCCTGCGTTTGGTGATCAGGTAAAAGTGATTCGGTCCCGTCTGCATCAGCTCATCTCTCGTATGCTCGTACGGTTGCAGCGCGAAGAACAATCCTCATTGACCACCGACGAAGACTCCGCAATCTCACTCATTTACTCTGCAATCGACGGATTCCTTTTTCAATTTTTGCTCGATGATTTACAGAAGCCGGAAGAAGCGATTGCCCGTTTTGAACGGAGCTTTGCTCATTTGATGCATACACTCTTCTCTTCTGAATCCTAATCTCTTGAATCGAGGTGAATCATGATGGCAGTCATGTCCATGAAAAATCCCGCCACTGGTGAGCTGCTTGGCTCTTTACAGGAAGTAACTCCAGAACAAGTAGAAGACGCGATGACACGTGCGCGTCTTGCTTTTCCAGCTTGGTCCACTACATCGTTGGCCGAGCGTCTGAACTATTTGACACGGTTGCGGCACTATTTAGTCGATCACGGCGAAGAAATCGCCCGAAAAATTAGTGAGGCTACCGGAAAAGTTACATTGGAAGCGTACATGACCGAAATTTTCGTCACTGTCGACACGATTCGTTTTTATGAAAAACATGCCTATCAGATGCTGGCCGATCAGCTGGTACCAACCTCTATCGTGCTGTGGCCGAAGAAATCGTATATCCACTACAAGCCAATAGGTGTCGTCGCGGTGATCTCTCCGTGGAATTATCCGTTTCAGCTCGCCATCATTCCCGTATTATCTGCCCTCGTAGCAGGCAATACCGTTATTTTAAAACCTTCCGAGGTGACTGCTTCTACCGGACTTCTCATTGAAGAGGTGTTTTCCGCTGTCTCTATGCCGGATGGAGTCGTGACCGTCCTGCATGGAGGACGCGAAGCTGGACAGGCGCTGGTAGCTGCTCGCCCAGATAAAATATTTTTCACAGGCTCTGTCGCGACAGGCAAAAAAATTATGGCGGCAGCGTCGGAGCATTTGATCCCGGTAGAACTGGAGCTGGGCGGAAAAGACCCGATGATTGTGTTTGAAGACGCTCATTTGGAACGGGCAGCAAATGGCGCGGTATGGGGGGCTTTTACGAACTCCGGACAGGTATGTATGTCTGTCGAACGGCTTTTTGTCCATGAAAAGGTCTATCCTGAATTTCTCAAGCTGGTTACCGAAAAGACAAAAGCATTGCGCCAAAGCTATCCGAATCAGGCCGAGGTCGGTTCGATGACGTCTTCCCAACAAATCGGCATTGTCCGCGAGCATGTGAACGAAGCACTTGCTGCAGGCGCGACCGCAGTCACCGGAGGACTTCCTTCCACTGACAGCATGTATATCGCGCCGACCATTCTCGCAAACGTGACATCTGACATGAAAATCATGCGGGAAGAAACCTTTGGTCCAGTATTGCCAATCATGACTTTTGCAACCGAAGAAGAGGCTGTTCACCTGGCTAACAGCTCACCGTACGGGCTGAATGCCTCGGTATGGTCAGCCGATAAAACAAAGGCGGATCGAATAGCTCGTCAGCTCGACAGCGGCAATGTGTGCATCAATGACGTCATTATCAGCTACGCCAATCCCCATCTTCCTTTTGGCGGGGTCAAACAGAGTGGCATCGGCCGTTATCGCGGACCTTCAGGGTTGCAAGCCTTTACGCACAGCATCTCTGTCATCCATGATCCGGGCAAACGCAAGCGTGAGTTCAATTGGTATCCGTATACGAAAGATCAGGAGCTCACCTTTATTGGTTTGACGAACCTGTTGTACGGCAAGCTCCAAAACGTAAATCGCCGGACTTTGGGCGCAATCTGGCGCGAATTCAAGCGTCTGTTCTAACCACGCCGGAATGCTGCTACCCTTATTTCAGTGTACCAAAGCCGACTACATCCACATGAACCTTGACGTTGAATTTCGCTTTTTTATAAAGGGCGAGACCCGTTTCGCGTGTCCACTTGCCATAATATTTTTGGCGAATGCTCTCTTCGAGCTGCGCCGGGTCGACCCCTTGCTTTTGAAAACGTACCAGCATCTCCATGCTTTCCTTTTTAATCCGTTTCTCAAGCTCTTGAACCATGGTCCGAAATTGAGCCCGCTTCTCCAAATCCTTGCTGCCTGAATAGCCCACCAGCATCCCTCTTACCCGAAGCTCGATGTTGATGACAGGCTTTTTCAGGCTGCCTTTGCTCCTTACTTTCGTTTTTGCCCGCACAAAATCGAAGACGACCTTTTCCGTTTGTTTTTTACCTGTCTTCGTCTCGTGCTGGAACTCGAAGCTCATACGAGGCAAGCGTTCTCTACCCAGAAACCCCTGAACCAGCTTCCCCTCTCGCTGTGAGTACATTCCGATCATCCTGTCTACTCGAAAAAGGGCCGCCTTGGTGATCTGAACCTCTCCGTCACTGTGGATGAGATAAGGAACATTAGGGTCCATCGTGTTGCTGGTCATCATAAAAACAAAATCGTGAATGGTCGCAAAAGACGAAAAGGCCGTTTCCACTCGCGGACGGAGCAGGTTGTTCAAATACGTGTTGATTTCCGGCCTGTGGTTATAGGTTCCTTTGATGACATCTTTCGCTTTTCCTTTTACGATGGCAATGTATACATTTTCTCCTACAATCGGATTGCGATAGAGATCAAGGATGACTTTTCCGATCCCTACTTTTCGGGCGTATTCTTCACTGAACAAAATCACACGCAATTGCGAGAGGGACATGGTTCTCTCTGCTTTTGTCGCGAAATTCAGCATCGCCTCGCTCGTCATCGAGGCATAAGTCGAGTACACCTGCGTGGACTCCTTATTTTTGGAGGGAACTGGTACAGATACAGTGACATGTATCTTTTCACGATCCACATAATCGAAGCCCATAACCCCAATCATGGCCATGTCTTCCAGTGCTGGCTGTTCGAGTTCGCCCCCACAACCGCAAAGGCTGAGCATGAGGATAACCGTAACAATGAACCAGCTCGCCCTCTTCATGATACCCGCTCTCCTCTACCGAACCTCAAGGAATGAAGCAATAACAAAATAATCGGCCACAAGATCAATCCATAGGCCATATAAACAGAAACCTTGTCATAAATATAGCGTTGTTTTTCTACAGATAATGGCCCCACAATGAATAGAAACGAAATGATTGTCGGTAAAAGCAGATGCCACAGCCGAGTCTTTTCTGCCATCTCTTCAAGGCCAGTACGGGCAACCCACAAGTATCCCGTGCTCGTACTGAGAATGAGGAAGACCCAAAGACCAATCCCGAGATTTTCGATCCGCTCCAAAAAAGACAGCTCTACAGCCTTAAACAAATTCAAAACGGGATAAATGAGATTGTCCATTTGCCATTCGGAAAAATAAGCTACGCTTGTGATCAAGATCATGACGTACAACAAAACCACGATCCATACCCCAATCAGCACATGTTTGTGTGCCTTATTCTTCTCTTGGATATATGGGTAGAAAAACAGGACCAATTCATACCCAAGCATGCTCGCGTAAGAATTATGCACCGTTTCGGCTATACTTCGCCAATCTGTATTAAAAAGAGGAAAAATATGCATCATTCCTCCCTTTTGAAATCCGTACTGCAAAAGAAAAATCATCCAGCCCGTAAAAAAGAACGTTAGCAGGCAAAAACGCGCGATCAATTTGATGCCGCCGTTTGTAATGTAGACCATGACCAATGTCAATCCAAGCAAGGGCACTGTGACTGTCTGATTGCTCAGCATGGAGGTTTGCACCAGCCTAACGTATCCTTCATTGGCGGTAGATACGTTCAGAATGGCGTAGACGATGATCAGGATATTGAAACTGCGTCCCAGCCATTTTCCCAACAGCTTTTCGTGAATCCGAAAAAGATTATCCTCTGGATAGCGACGGCACAAGGCCATCATCGGAAATAGCGTTAGGCTGACGATGCATCCCAGCAAAATCGGAGACCACCACAGATTGTAGCCCATTTTGCTTGCATGATGAGCCAGTCCAAGTAAATTAACCCCCACCATCGTATTCATAATCAATCCGATTACCAGGATCGGATTCAGGCTGTGAATTCTCCCTCTATCCATCTCCCTAGTCCTCCCCAACTGGCCGGACATGCTTTTGCTTTGCCCGGGACATGCGGTTTCGATTGACGATAAACCTTAATGGTGCACGTACGAGACTATTCATCAAATCGGTCCATTGACGCGGAACCCCCGGAGCCATGTACGGCGTCCCGAGTGATGTCAGATTGAGCAAGTGTGCGAATAAAAACGCCAGTGCCAGTAGCTGGCCGTACATGCCCAATACACCTGCCATCAAGATGAAACCATAGCGAACGAGCCGAATCGCATTACTCATCAAAAAATTGGGTGGCACAAAAGAAAGCAGTGCCGATACGGAAACAAGGACGATCAAGATATTACTGGCTAACCCCGCTTGTACAGAGGCTGTCCCGATCACGATACCGCCAACGATACCGATTGTCTGTCCGATTTTAGTCGGCATGCGTATCCCCGCTTCCCGCAGGATCTCGATGACGAGCTCAATAATGAGCACCTCGATCACGGGCGGAAAAGGCACCCGACTACGTGATTCAGACAAAATTGTCAGTAAAGCAGGGGGAAGCATTTCCGGATGATACGTCAAGACAGAGACGTAACTGGATGTGAGCATAATGGTGATAAATAAACCGAAAAAGCGAATCATCCGCAGCAAGCTTGCCGTTGACCATCGATTGTAAAAGTCTTCGGGGCTGCTAAACATCTCCAGAAAGGAAGTCGGGCAGATTGCGGCATCCGGGCTGCCATTCAGCATGATCACGATTCTACCGTCCAATAAAGCTGCTGTTGCATTGTCAGGCCGCCCCGTCAAGCCAAACTGCGGGAACGGAGAGTACGGCTTGTCCTCCAGCATTTGCTTCAATATAGGCATCCCGACAAATCCGTGGTAAATAACATTGTCGATCCTTTTTTTCACGCGCTCCACATTTTCCGCGTTTGCGATATTGTCCAAATAAATCACAGCTACCTTGTTCTGTGCCTGGGTGCCAATCGTGTAGCTTGATACTTTCAGATGAGGCGTAGCCAGTCTTCTCCGAATCAAAGACAAATTAATCTCCAGCATTTCAACAAAGGAGTCTTGCGGTCCAAGGACGGTCGCCTCCGTCTCGGATTTCGTAATAGAACGATGCGGGACCTGAAAAGTATTCACATGCAGAATGAGATCCCTTTCCAGGAAAAACAAGATGGTATGACCGCGTAGCAAGTTACTCATCAACGTCTCCATATCATCGAGAAGACATTCCTGTGAAAAAGGGAGCGCCTGCATCGGATCTTTACCATCAGAACGCTGCAATGGAAGAAAGACATTCTCATAAATCTGGGACACATCCACCAGCGTATCGAGAAAAAAAACGTGTACCTCTTCGTCATTCATCTTCAATGACAAGCTGCTGAGGTCATCCACGTTTTGCATGCATTGTTTTACCATATCCGGTGTAATTTGTTCGCTTCGCCGCGCTTGAACCGAACCGATGCGCCGCTTTGCTTGTATGGCCTCTACTTGCGTTCTCCACCAATCAGTCGGCTTCACGCTAGATCCCCCCTTTATTCAGGAAAATCTTTCTTACTTTGACCTGTCCGTGGTGATTTTATCCAAAAAAATAGAAAACGGGAGCCGAAGCCCCCGTTGAAATATCTCGTTCTCCATATGAACTGCTTAGGCGAACTGCTTAGATAAATTAGCCATTTCGATCGCTGCTGTTGCTGCTTCCCAGCCTTTGTTGCCTGCTTTTGTTCCCGCTCGCTCGATGGCTTGCTCGATATTGTCTGTCGTCAAAACACCAAAAATAACAGGTATCCCAGTCGATAGAGATAGGGACGCAACTCCTTTTGCGGTCTCATTGCAGACGTAATCGAAGTGCGGAGTGGACCCACGAATGACAGCTCCCAATGTAACAACCGCATCATAGCGACCGGATTCCGCCATTTTTTTAGCGATCAACGGAATTTCAAATGCCCCCGGTACCCAAGCCACGTCTACCTGCTCATCTTCTACGCCATGACGCTTTAGGGCATCGAGAGCCCCTCCGACCAGCTTGCTTACGATCAATTCATTAAAACGTCCTGCCACAATCCCTACACGCAAACCTGTTCCAACCAAATGTCCTTCAAAAGTTTTCATGCTCATTCCCTCTCCTTATCCGTGTAGATGAAGCAGGTGACCCAGCTTCTCTTGTTTTGTTGATAGGTACTGTTTGTTGTGCAGATGCTCTGGCATTTGAAGCGGCACCCGTTCTTCTACTGCTAATCCGTAACCGGTAAGCCCGCGGATTTTTCGTGGATTATTGGTCAAAAGCCGCATGCGCTGCACGCCTAAATCTCGCAAGATTTGCGCACCGATACCGTAATCCCGCAGATCAGCGGCGAACCCTAGCTTTTCATTGGCCTCAACCGTATCCAAGCCTTCCTCCTGTAGCTTGTAGGCACGCAGCTTATTAATCAAGCCAATGCCTCTGCCCTCTTGGCGCATGTACAATAAAATGCCGCGTCCGTTCGCTTCGATCTGTTCCAATGCAGCGTGCAGCTGTGGACCGCAGTCGCAGCGATGAGAGCCGAAAATATCTCCTGTCAAGCACTCCGAGTGAACACGGACGAGAACGGGCTCATCCGGTCCGATCTCTCCCTTGATGAGAGCGACATGCTCTTTGCCATCCAGCTCGTTCGTGTAGGCGGCGATCCGAAAATCACCGTAGGCGGTCGGAAGCTGCACTTCGATTTCCCGTTTCACCATGGATTCCGTCCGCATCCGATACGCTATCAAGTCTGCAATCGTAATCAGCTTGAGATCAAAGCGGCGTGCGATCTCTACCAATTGCGGCAGACGTGCCATGGAGCCATCCTCGTTCATAATTTCGCAAATGACTCCCGCCGGTATGCCCCCCGCCAAGCGAGCCAAATCAACTGCCGCCTCCGTATGTCCTGCTCTGCGCAATACACCGCCAGACTTCGCGATTAACGGAAAAATATGTCCCGGTCTGCGGAAATCTTCTGCGGTCTTTTGATCATCAAGCATCGCCAAGACAGTCTGAGAGCGCTCATGAGCGGATATCCCTGTATGAGTACTGCCTTCATCGATGGACACGGTAAAAGCCGTTCCCTGCTTGTCTGTATTGGACTTCACCATCGGATGGAGCTGCAAACGAGTTGCGTGCTCTTCTGTCACCGGTACGCAAACGAGTCCTCTCCCATGTGTAACCATGAAATTGATCATTTCAGGCGTAGCCGCTTCGGCCATGCAGACAAAATCTCCCTCGTTTTCCCGATCCTCATCATCTACCACGATGACCGCCTTGCCTTGACGCAAATCTTCCAATGCTTCTTCTATGCGATGAAACATGCTTTCTCCCTCCTTCTCACGCGAAGCCGTTTTCCTGCAAAAAGGCTAGACTGAGCCCGCCAGATTTCTCTGTACCGCCAAGGTTTTGATAACCTAACAAACGCTCCACGTATTTGCCAATGACATCTGTTTCGAGATTCACCAAGTCCCCAGGTCGTCTGTCTGCAAGACTCGTATTCGCCAGCGTATGCGGAATGATCGAAACGGTAAAACCGTTATCGTTTACGTCCACCACGGTGAGACTGATGCCGTCTATGCAAATCGATCCACGGACAATGACGTACTTCAACAGCTGTGATTTGGCCTCAATCCGAAACACGACTGCATTCGCATTCACCTCTCGTGAAGCGACCATTCCAGTCCCATCTACATGTCCGGAGACGATATGCCCGCCGAAACGGTCCCCCAGCCGCATCGCTCTCTCCAAATTCACTCGCTGTCCGCTGCGTAATTGCCGCAAGCTTGTCTTGTTCATCGTCTCTGGCATCACATCGACGCTAAACTGACGATTCGTATAAGAAGTAACCGTAAGGCAAATGCCATTGACCGAGATACTGTCCCCGAGCTTTACCCCTTCGAGTACCTGCTGTGCGCGGATGACCAGTCGACTCGCCTGCTCGTTCCCTTGAATCGCTTCCAACACGCCCACTTCTTCGACCAGTCCCGTGAACATGCTCTCTCCTCCTCACTTGCTACGTCTGATCCTCCCATTGTGGGTACCCGATGATTTGTACATCACCTTTCCCGATCGGTGTGACAGTAACATTTGTCAGCTGTACCGCTTCTCCCACCGTCGCAAAGCCTTGACCACCGAATGGCGAGGGCGCACCGCTTCCCCCGATCAGCTTTAGCGCGATATGGCTCACGACCTTTTGAATCGCTCTCGCCTGCAAAAAGGAGCCATTGACTTCCTGCCCGCCTTCCACTAGCAACGAGGTAATCCCCAGTTCTCCCAACGTATCCAGCACCTTTTCCACGCGAATTGGCGCTTCCGTCGTGATGACCTTTACTCCTCTTGCCGCAAGCAGCTCCTGCTTTTCCCTAGAGGCTGCATCTGTTGTAAAGATCCATGTCTTCGCATCTGCATTCTGGACGACACGGGCATCCAGCGGCGTCCGTAAATGATTGTCCAAAATCACGCGAACTGGCTGGCTTCCAAAACGCTGCTCTTCCTTGCGTGCCGTCAACAGTGGGTCATCAGCGAGAATCGTCCCAACCCCAATCAGGATCGCATCGTGCTGCCTGCGCAGTTCATGCACCTCTGCCCGAGCCTCTGCTCCAGTAATCCACCGACTGTGTCCCGTGAACGAAGCGATTTTCCCGTCCAATGTACTGGCTGTCTTTACCGTCACAAATGGACGACTGGTCTGGATGTAATGGAAAAAGACTTCATTGAGCGCCTTCGCTTCCTCTTCTCTCACGCCCACCGCCACTTCCAGCCCTGCTGCCCGCAGCATCTCCATTCCTCTTCCCGCCACCAGTGGATTCGGGTCGAGTGTCGCTACAACGACACGACGTACATCAGCTGCGATCAACGCCTCTGCACACGGCGGTGTTTTTCCGTAGTGACTGCAAGGCTCCAGTGTCACGTACACGGTCGCGCCTTGCGCTTTTTCCCCAGCCATCCGTAGTGCGTGTACCTCAGCATGGGGCTCTCCTGCCCGCAGATGCGCTCCCATTCCCACGATGGTTCCATCCTTCACAATCACAGCTCCGACCATGGGATTCGGACTGGTTTGGCCTCGTGCCGATCGTGCCAGTTCCAGCGCCAGATCCATGTACTTGCTGTCCTGTTCCATACCGCACTCCTCTCTGTTCCATCATTCCAGCCAAGCACAACGCAAAAAGCCCTTGAAACCTCAGAGCGTTTCAGGGCATAGGGAAAGAAGCCTTACCTCATCCGTTTTTCAAAAAAACAAATGAAGAAAGCAGAAAAATCTTCTTCCATCCGGACTGTACCGTCGGCTCTGGGTTTTCACCAGATCAGTCGCTTCCAACGTGGTCAGCGAGTCGCGGGCTCAGACGTACGTACGCCATTACCGCCGGTCAGGAATTTCACCTTGCCCTGAAGATTGTCGCTATGAAGTTTTATGAAAAATAAAAACGCCCATGAATATTATGCTCAGGGCGTTCAGAAAGAAGCCTTGTTTCTACCGTTTTTTGAAAAAAACAGCGAAACAGGCCGTTCCAAATACCTTCTCCCATCCGGACTGTACCGTCGGCCTTGGATTTGCACCAAGTCAGTCGCTATCAACTGCTTACGATAGCGAGTCGCGGGCTCAGACGTGCGTTCGTCATTACCGCCGGTCGGGAATTGCACCCTACCCTGAAGGCTGGTATTCAGTTAGGCAAAGTATAGCACATTTTTCGCTATTGTCTGTAATCATTTATTGGGGAAATGCACTTCACCCTTGCTAGCACTTTTCAAGAACGGTCAAGAGTTCTTTCAAATCATTTATGTATGCCTTTGGCACAACACCATTTTGCTCCATGTCCTGCTCGTTCCCTTGATAGGCAATAAACGCGACTTGTCCGTCGCAGGCCGCCTTACCATCGATCCACGAATCCCCGATCATCGTCCAAGCCGAAACAGGCCAATCCGGCTTGCAGCTGCGAATATAGTGAATGCCCGATGGAGATGGCTTCAAGGTCGTCATCTGCTCGCGGGCTACGATTTCGTCAAAGTAAGAGGCGATTCCCGTCTCGTTCAACGCCTCCTCTGCGGCGGCATAGGCGTTGTTGGTCAGGATATACAGCTGATAGCGGTTCTTCAGCTCCTCTAGCACTTCTACCGCGTGCTGCTCCAACACAGCGCCATGCATCCCTTCTTTCTCGATTTCGGTTACCGCATCCCACATCGCTTGCTCCAGCTCTCTCGTCATCTGCTCCGCTTTTCGTCCGATCTCAATGAGCTGCGATGCGGTATGCTTTTCCCACTCAAGTGTTGGAGAAACGATCCCATTATCCACCCATAGCTGAAAAATGGCCCGCTTCATCTCGGCAAAATTGATCCTGGATTGCAGCAAGGTGTTGTCCATATCGAAAATAATTCCTTTTTGAAAGGTTCTGCTCATTTTGCGCCTCCTTTTTTGACAATACGCCATGCTGGTTCAAGAGTTCACCCATGTGGATGATACTTCCATTTTATCAAAAAGAGGACTATCCCTCAGTCATTTAATAACTTTTGGGACAGCCCCTTTTTGGGGTTAGCTATTGAGTTCCTATTGCTTCTTCTTGGCGCTATCTACTTCATACGGTACATCCTTTGGAACGCCTCCAGCTGGCCAGTCTTGTGCCTTTTTGGCAAAGTCCGGACGTGGCTTGGACAAAATATAGGCTGCTAGGTCCGCTGCTTCTTGATCCGTTAACGACCCTTGCTTGATACCGCCCATTTCCCCTAAAGGCATGTTGCGCTGAATGTAGCCAGCAGCTTTGGAAATTCGGGCCATACCTGCACCAATATTGAAGGAGTTATCCCCCCATAGCGCTGGTCCAGAGTTTGGTCCTGTTCCTGAACCATCAGCTGCATGGCATTGCAAACACGATTTTTGAAAGAGGGCTTCTCCATTTGCCACATTCGGTTGAGGTACGCTCTTCATATCATTTTTCTCTATCCACGGGCGCTCTTTAATTCCTACTGGTACATCTGTTGAGATATACGACAGATAGGCTACCATCGCTCTCATTTCATCGCTGTTGTAAGGCAATGGCTTTCCATTCATGCTTCGTTGAAAACAACCATTGATGCGATCCTCAATGGTAACCACTTTGCCAGACCTTGGAATGTACTGGGGATAGACTGCGGTGACACCCGTTAAAGGAGAGGTAGCATCCATTCCTGCATTACCGTGACAGCTGGAGCAGGAGAGCTTATTCCCTGTGTATTCAGGGATCACTGTGCTCGTTTCATTCATTAACTTATGTCCATACTTAATCGATTCTCCCAATGGCCCTTCTGGCACCTTGTCCATACTAGGCGGGGTGTAGGAATCTAAACTAATTGCTCCAGATGCCCCACTCGCTGTTTTATCTTTGGCCTCACTCGCTGTTGGGGTGGGTTGAGCGGTCAGCTGTGTAGCGCAGCCTGCAAAGACCAGCATCGCCACTACTACCATAGACAGCTTCTTCCAGCCTGTCTTCTCTTTTTTGATCATAGGTCTCACTCCTCCATGTTGATCGTGCATTCACTAGATAAGAGTAGCAAGAGGCGTGCCAAACCATAAAAGCAGGAGAACGAACGGCTTGACGCTTCCAAACAACAAGAAGAAGAAAAGACCATGCCAAAATGTCATGGTCAGTACGCGACAAAATGTCACGGTCGCAGCTCGTACTCTTCGATTTTTCGGTACAGATTACGTACGCTGATCCCCAGCTTCTCCGCTGTCTTGGTCTTGTTCCATTGCAGAACGTCCAGCACATGCTTGATATGTTCTCGCTCTACATTTTTCAGTAAAAATTCCTCTTCCTCCCCAGTTTCTGCTGATGAAATGAGCTTTCGATCTGACGGGGTGTGAGGTACTGACTGCTCGTGAGGAAAGAGATCCTTGTCGTCAATTTCCTCTCCTTTTGCCAAAACGACAGCACGTTCGATCATATGAGCCAACTCCCGAACATTCCCCGGGAATGAGTAGGCCAAAAGAGCTGCCTGCGCTTTCACAGAAAGCGGTTTGACTGGATACTTACGCTTGAGTCGATTTAAAAAGAAAGCCGACAGTGGCAAAATGTCCTCTCTTCTCTTGGTGAGAGGTGGAACCGTTATATCCATGACATGCAGCCGGAAATAAAGATCGGATCGGAACGTTCCTTCTTCCACTTTCTTTTCCAAGTCGGCATTGGTAGCAGCAATGATACGAACATCCACCTTGTGCAGAATCGGGCTACCTATTCGGCGAAATTCGCCGGTTTCCAGAAAACGGAGCAGCTTAACCTGCAAAGGAAAAGGCAAGTCCCCTACTTCATCCAGAAAGAGCGTCCCCAGGTGGGCAATCTCTACCAGTCCCTTTTTCTGAGCAGTTGCGCCAGTAAAGGCTCCCTTTTCGTGCCCGAACAGTTCACTTTCCAGCATCGTTTCTGGTATCGCCCCTAAATTGATTGGTACGAATGCCTCTGTTGCTCGCTCACTACATTCATAAATGAGTCTCGCAATGACATCCTTCCCTGTTCCACTTTCCCCTTTTAAGAGAACGAGAAAATCCGTACTGGCTACTCGCTTGGCCGTTGCTAGGACCTCTTTTAGCTTCGGGCTTTCCGCAACGATTTGAAACGTCGTTTTCCCGTTTGTTGATAGAGCTTCTCTCAACTGTTGGTTTTCCTCGGTCAACTGCTGTTTTTCGACGGCCTTGGAAATCAAAACCTCCAATTCATTGAGATTGTAAGGTTTTGTCAAATAATCATAAGCGCCGCGTTTCATTGCTTCGATTGCTGTTTCGATAGTTCCGTGTCCGGTCACAACAATGATTTGAATGGCAGGAGAGGTTTCCTTGCACCATTGCAGAAAGGAGAGACCGTCCATCCCGGGCATTTTCAAATCAAGCAGAATGACATGAATCGTTTCACTGGTTACTAGGTTCTGTGCACTGATTCCGTCAGATGCTTCCAGCGTGGTATATCCTTTTCTCTTTAATCGACTGGTTAATAGATGGCGGAAATCTGCTTCGTCATCAACGATGAGTATACGTGTGTCTGCCTGCATCTTTTGTTCATTTCCCCTTTGCCGACGGCAGAATGACCGTAACAGTCGTGCCTTTGTTCGGCGTACTTTCGATCTCGATTTCTCCACCTAAATTCGTCACAATCCCGTAGCAGACCGATAACCCGAGACCAGTCCCTTTTCCAGGAGGCTTGGTTGTATAAAAGGGCTCCAAAACATGTGGCAAATCTGCTGTAGGTATACCGCATCCATCATCTCTGATCCACAGACGGAGTCGATCATTTGATGGAGAATCAGTTGCTATCTCAATATTTCCTCGCTCCTGGGTCGCGTACAGCGCATTGGTTAACAGATTGAGCAAGATCTGCTGAAGTTGTCCAGGCGTAGCGAGAAGAAACGGAGCAGAGGCCAACAGAGACTGGCTTACCGTTACCTGTTTGACACGTATTTCATGGGACAAAAGAATGAGAATGTCTGATAGGACTTGATGAATATCTACTTTTTCTACGGTAACTGGTGATTTCCCCGAAAAGTGCAGCAATCGGGTCGTGATTTCCTTGCAACGGTTAATTTGTTTGTCCATCGTGTCCAAGTATTGGGTAAGCTCTCCTGTGTCCTGCAAATCTCGAATATCCTCGTCCACTAGACGGTCTCGCAAGTCTTGTCCATACAACGACAGAATGCCTAATGGATTATTGATTTCATGAGCGATGCCCGACGCCAAGAGTCCAATAGCAGCGAGCTTGTCTGCTTGCGCGATAGCGGCTTCTAGCTCTCGTTTCTCCGTGATGTCCTCGATGACCTCCAGAAAAGCAGACGACTCTTTCTCCGGATGCAGAGGGAAAACCTGATGTCGATAAGAACGGACACGTCCATCCTGATCGACTCTGGAGGAAATAAGGTCAGTCTGCTTTTGGTTTACCATTTGCCTCGTTCGGAGCATGCAACTACTGCATGAACTGAATTGCTGACCAATCGTCTGATGGCAGTCTTTTCCCAGAAGAGTAGCTGCATCCTGGAACCACGCCGACGCTGTTTGGTTAATCCAGCGAATACGAAAAGATTCATCTACGAGAATCAACCCCATCCCCATGCCACTGACGACGAGATCAAGCCGTTTCTTTTCTTCGAGAAGCTGATTGGTCTTCGTCTCCAGACTTTGTGCCATTTCATTGCAGGACGCTGCTAACCTACCAATTTCATCTGAAGTCGTTACTGGTATTCGTACGGATAAGTCGCCACCTGCGATTTTTTGCACAGCTGATTCGATCTTTTCCATTAATCGGCTAAACGAGACAGAGAACACAATGCTAATCCCCAGAACGATAAGTGCAATGAATAAGGTCGTAAAGAGCAGAGATTGTTCCAATTTTGAAAAGGCAGCAAACGCCGTTTGGCTCGACTGTTCCAGCATAATGACCCAATGTGTGACAGAAGAGCGCATGGCATAGTTGACCATGACATCTCCATTGGAAGCTTGATACGTACGGATAACAGGCTTGTCAGTTTGATCTGGTAGTGTCCACGAGGGAGGAACCGCTTGTTCATAATAGGTCAAAGAGCCATCAGAAGGCTTGCCCAGCATAAACGGATCGGCAAACCTATCGCTTTTCCCATCTGTGACGAACAAATAGGCCTCGTTTTCATATCGAGCTCGCAGTGTGACTTGTTCGAGTAACTGTTTTACATTGAGCTTTACGTACATGCCGCCTTTTACACCGTTAGCAGATACATGAGGGATCGCGATAGTTACCAGCAGCTTCCCTTCTGCTGATCGGACAATGCTTCCGATGTATGGTTTTCCCGACTGGATCGCGGAAAGAAGTTGGTTGTCTCGCTCTCTGGGCGTGTCCAGCTTTTGATGTTTCCAACGATTCAGCAAATACTGCGGCTCTCCATCCTGATTAAAAAGCGCAACTTCCTCCATGTAAGGAGAAGTTTTCAATAACGTATTCAGCAAGAAATAAGCATCTTCATCATTAGGGCGTTCATTGAGAAAACGCTGCTGAACCACTTGCATGGATTGGGACGTATGTAAAAAAAGCATATCTAACTGCGCCAACGTATTTTCCACGTAGATCTGATTGGCTCTATCTACCTCTTCTCGAACCTTATCTTTACTGGTAAGCAAATTGATATAACCAAGAATCAGAAAAGGGATGATGGACATGCATAGCCCAAACAGGAGCATTTTTGTCTTCAGTCGATTGATGCGTGGTAGTCTGCTCCTCCTCATTTGTTCCTCACTCCATACCATTCTTGTGCCAGTGACCACTGTTGATCGGTTACGGTAATGGGAAGCTTGGACAGGGAAGTGGCATTTACAGCTAACCGTATGTCATCCGGCCATTCGATTGACAGATCGGTAGGAGGGACTCCATCCAACACCCGAGCCACCATATGAGCAGCCTGCATGCCTTGTGCATGAAAAGAAACGCCGTAAGCGGCATACAAACCAGCCTTCACCTGCTCGGGGTAAGAGCCCATGACAAACAATTGCTTATCGATCAAAAGAGGCAAACAATCAGTAATCGCGTCTTCTAGAACGTAGCTAGGTAAAGGAAGCATGGCGTCGTATTCCCCTGGAGAGAGCGTACTGAGTAATTGCTCCAAGTCTTTCGGGGAAGCAACCTGCTTCACGTGCAAGCGAACACCAAGCAAGGAAGCAGCTGACCTAGCTTCTACGATAGCTTGCTCTGTCGTAGGAGCATGAGAATCGGCAATGATCAGAATACGCTTGGCATCAGGCAACAAACGAGTTGTCAGCTCCAATCTTTTCCCAATCACATTCATTTGTCCATTGCTGATTCCACACGTAACCGTCCCCTCGGTCTCAACAAGGGGTAGCTCGACCAATGAGGCGACACCAATAAAAACAATGGGAACCGTCGTTGACGCCTGTTGAATCAAAAAGGTCTCGTGTGCCCCTGTCGTTACGATTACATCAGGCTTTTTTGAAATCAAGTCCTGGACAAGGGTGCTCTCCTCTTCTAGCGTCTGAACCATATTCAAATAAACGGGCACATACTGAACACGTGCTCCTTCACTGAGACCTAACGATTGCAATCCAGCCTTTAATCCAGCTACTTTATCTTTTCTATCCTCATTGGCAATCACAATTCCTATCGTGTAAAGATCCACGTCCTGTTTTTGCTGACTACTGGACCAATCGAGCAGAGTTCCTGCCACTAACAAGATGAGAAAAAGGACTTTCCTTTGTTTCTTCATAGTTATCACATCCAACTCTCATCATAGCGGCAAATGATTGCAGAAAATGTGAATAATTAACAAACCTTGGTCAATGAATACGGTTTGGTCCAAATAATATGATTTCCATATTAATCATGATCATTTTATATATTTTTCATATTTAATTACACTTGTTATAATCTGTTTAAATTTGGAAGGAGGAAGGACTCCATGGAATATCGGAGACTTGGCAAAAGCGGCTTATCCGTAAGCGAGATTGCATTGGGAAACTGGATCACTCACGGTGCTCAAGTAGATGACACCACAGCACAAGCCTGCGTACATGCTGCATTAGACGCTGGAATCACCACGTTCGATACTGCTGATGTGTATTCGGAAACGAGAGCGGAAGCGATTTTGGGTGAGTCTTTAAAGAGGATTCGTCGTGAAAGTATTGAGTTGTGCACGAAGGTTTTTCATCCGACCGGTACCGGAAAAAACGATCGGGGTCTCTCCCGTAAACACATCATGGAAGCCTGCCACGCTTCCCTTCGCAGATTGCAAACGGATTACATTGACGTCTATTATGCACACCGTTTTGATCCAACTACATCGCTGGAAGAAACATTTTTGGCCTTTTCCGATTTGGTTCGGCAGGGAAAGGTTCTCTATGTAGGGGTAAGTGAATGGACGGCAGAGCAAATAGAGCTGGGAGCTGCTTTGGCAAAGGAATATCAGGTTCCCTTCGTAGCCAGTCAACCTCAGTATTCCATGCTGTGGCGTGTGATTGAAGCCGAGGTCATACCAGCGTGCGAGCGTGAAGGAATCGGACAAATTGTCTGGTCACCACTGGCGCAAGGCATTCTTTCCGGAAAATATACACCCGACAGGCCAATACCCGAGGGCTCCCGAGCGGCTTCAACCGCTGGATCTCCCTTTTTCGATAAACTGGTCGGACAATGGCTGCAAAAAGAAGTTCTTCAGGTAATTGAGCGAATCAAGCCGATCGCACAAGAAGCTGGTTTGACGCTTCCGCAACTTGCCGTTGCATGGGTTCTTCAAAACCAGCATGTATCCTCCGCTATTATTGGCGCCTCGAACCCCGAACAGATCAAAGAAAACGTCAAAGCTGCAGGAGTCAAACTAGATACGCAGGTCATGCAGCAAATCAATCATCTATTAGCTGGCGTAGCAGAGTTTGACCCTAAGAAAACAGGCTAAGATGTCGTTTCTTCCATCACATCCAGAAAGTTTGCCAGAACAGGCTCGCTTCTCTCTGTTTTCCAAGCGGCATAGAGTGGGACTGGAGGTGGCTCTTCGATAAAAGTTCGGAATACAACATCACTGCGTTGGAAAACAGCTACCGATGAGGGAACAATGGAGATACCTATACCAGCAGCTACCAGATTCACAATCGTATACATTTGAACAGCTTCCTGCACGACGCGAGGCAAAAATCCATGTTGCCTGCAAAAGTTTAAAATGAAGTCGTGAAAAGAAGTCCCCATCCGATGCGGAAACAAAATAAAGGGCTCGTCCGCTAATGCCTGTACAGAAAGGGCTGGCTGTAAAGCAAGGGGATGATTCTTGGGCAGTACGGCAACAAGTGTTTCGTTGGTAAACAAGCGAGAAGTGATATGGATGGACGGTTCTGCCACACGCAGGAAGCCAATATCAATTTTCCCATCCTCTAAAGCTTTCCGTTGTTCGGCAGATGTCATTTCTAATAGAGACAGCTCCACCTCTGGAAAACGCTCACGAAATCCCTTTATGACATGAACCAACATATCGCCCACTGCCGAATCTACAAATGCAATGGACAAATGTCCAATTTTTCCTTGGCTTGCCCGTTTTGTTCTCGTAACGGCTTGTTCCAACTGGGAAACAATTCTTCTGGATTCATCCAAAAAAATCGCGCCTGCTGCCGTAAGACGAACCTGTCTCTTGGTCCTCTCCAACAGCTGTACGCCAAGTTCTTCCTCGAGACTTTGAATTTGTTGAGTCAACGGTGGTTGCGTCATATTCAGTTTACTCGCAGCGCGATTGAAATGCAGTTCCTCTGCTACTGCAATAAAGTAGTGTAGTTTTTTCAAGTCCATAGACGCGATTTTCCTTCCTATAAGTGATCTCCTCAATTCATAGCCCCAACCATTTTTGCTCGTTAATCGTATTCGTGTCAAACTTTCTCTTTTTCATGTTCCTTCACGCCAAAAAGCGACAGCATTGCGCTGTCGCTTTTTCTATATTATTTGCTCTAAAATGATCAATCAGTTAATGAGCGCAAATATATTCCCTCCGTAGTACAAATCCTTTGGAGTAGCTCAGTGTATTTATCATCATCCGAATACAAGGGTAACGAAAAATCAAAATTTGACCATACACAAATCTTCATATCTTCAAATATAAACACGGTAGAGACTTTCTCACGAAGCCCTAATTCAAGGAATAATTCAAAATCATGTAGATTATTTATTTTGATACTCTTACTACCAGATGCTTTCAATTGTGAATGAATTTCTTTAACCCTTATTTTTTTATTGTCACTATCTAGAGCATCTGCTGCTATTTCCACGTTTACATTAGGTAATGCTGTTTTAATCCAAACTGAATTGTACACCCAAAGTTTACGGAATACCTGTTTAAATTTCTCTTCTTCTCTTAGATAGGATTGAATTAGGGTAGGATTATCATTCGTCATGTCAAAAAAGATATTTACTTGTTCAAAAACAGTTTGATTTTTTATTTGCAAGGGGAATCTATCCAGATTAAAACTTTTTTGCGGGAAACGTTCCGCCACTAGATGACTATGATCTAAGAGAGCCGTATCACACTCTATATCTCGTTCCATATCCTCTGATGGAGACCATTTCTTTCCCCATATGCCCTCAACTATCGTAGTGATATTCATCAAATTTCCACCTCAAGCTTATTCTCGAAGGATTTTACCTGTATCATCCAATGTAGCCTTTTGTTTATTGTTTTTCCATCTATTCTCTTATCAAACTGGCCTAAATCAACACCATCACCTTCATCATTTAAAGCCGTTTAGGAATGACAATCCATGCTGGGTGCACACAAAAAAAGCGACAGCCAAGCGCTGCCGCTTTTTCCTATTCCGCGATTACGGAGTGCTGTTCGGTGTATCCCCAGGGATCCGCGGCACATCCGGCTTGCCTTCCGAGCTGTTGTACAAATACGTCGGTACATCGCCAATGATCAAGGAATGGGTGATCGGGATTTTCGTCGTGACCGTCTGCTCCTCAGTTGCAAAAGGGATAACGATGCGCAGATCGACCTCCACGAAAATATATACCGTCGCCAGCACCATATTGATGCCTGCTTCCTTCAGCTCTGTCTCCAGCTTGGTCTTGACCGAGCCGATGGGCACGAAAGTCACTGGCAAATTCGGCCCCATTGATGCCAAAAAGGAGTTCCCGGTAGCCAAACCAAGCGGGATCGTGCGGTCTACTTTTTCTTGCTCGAACTCTTGGAGCTTATTCTGGACTCTCGCTGTTGTTTCGCCCACGATTCTCGCATATTCCTTGAAGTTGAACTGATACGCCTGAATCTGCCCCTCGTTGTTCTTCTCGATTTTGACAATCTGATTGAAGTCGACGCCTTGTTGCGAAATCCGCTTGGTTACGGCATCTGTTATCGCTTCTTTCGCTAATTGCTCGGCTTTTTGCGTAGCCAAAATCAAGAGAGTAGGCTCCAATCGATTTTGCAAAAACACAAGTGTCTGTATCGTCAAAACAAAAAAGATAACCAACGCGATCAAAAACGCTTTCGTACGTGAAAGCGGGTTTCTCCAACGCCGACGGGGTCGAAATACGGCCAATCCCGACACCTCCCAACTGGTACATCCTATGGTTAGAAGGTGGAAAAAAGACTACGTGTATCGGGAGGCAGTTTTCTATTTAAAAAACGAGATACAAGCCAAATCCGATCAGTCCTGCGGCAAACATCAATTGGGCAAAGACCAGCATCCCAAATAAAGTAAAGGCACCTGCCAAGAATGGGGCCATGAGAAAACCAGCGAAGTACCCGCTTCGACTCAAGAGCCCCTGCACCCCCATCACCTTGCCGCGCAGCTCGTTTTGGGCTTGTTGCAAAAGTGTGCTCTCATAAACTTGTGCTGCGCCGGAAAATAGACCCGCGAAAATCAAGAGCAATAGCACAGACACAGCATGGTTTGCCGCGAATGCCCCTACAATCGCCACGGAAAAAACAGCATATGCGACGAGCATTCCATTCACCAGCTTCACCTGCAAACGAGCTGCCACATAGGAGCCAATCAAGCCTCCGACGCTCATCGCCGTCCACATCAATCCGTGCAGGGTAGCGTCACTACCACGCAATTGATCCGCCAAAAAAGGCAACCCGTAATTATACGCAGACGTACTCAGCGATACGAGAAAAGCTAACAGGCTAATTGTCAGAAGCACGGGTGTATCCCTCAAGTAACGAAGGGTGACACGAAAGCTGCTCGCTGCTTTTGACGTAGCTAGCGCATTGCCCCCCTTCTCCTCCCAACGAAGTCTCGTCAGAATCCATGCAGAGAAAAGAAAGCTGGCGACATCCAAGGCGATCACAATTGTATAACCATAGTGATCTGTCAGCCATCCTCCCAGCATGAAGCCCATGATGCCTACCAATGACTCCAGCCTGACCTTTAATCCATTGACCTGAACCAGTTGCTCACTCCCAAATATTTGTGGCAAGGATGCCTGAAAGCTAATATGGAACAACGTATACAGCATTCCATTGAGAAAAGTCGCTGCGATTAATACATACGGCGTCGGATAAAAAGCGATGGCCAAAATAGCAAGACCTGCTCCCATGTCGCTTGCGATCATGGTGCGCCTTCTGTCCATTCGATCAGCCAATATGCCTGCCAAGGGACTAAACAGCATCCCTCCTAGTTGTCTTGCAACGAAAAAAGCGGTCAACCAATAAGCACTATGTTCAAATGTAAAAATCAACGCGCTACACGCGATCAAATTCATCCGTGATCCCAATGATGACAACGCATTGACATACAAATACCATTTCTTATTCATCTACATCCAAACCTCCCGATCATGACAGGTGGTTTGAATCAACGCCCCCCTCTAGTGGGTGCGTACACTGATTATGGCAGTTGACATGCGCATGCCTCCTCTTGAATGAAAATCAGAAAAAGCCTATGTTTCTCGAACCATTCCGAAGGGGGACGCTTCCCCAAATCGTCCTGTACGGCATTTGTTGCCGTACTTCCATAATAGGTGGTGAGTCAGCTGATTGTCGATAGCACAAAAAAGACGCTTTTTCTCTAAAAGCGTCTTAAACTCAAGTAATCCTGTTGATTTACAATGTAATAATAATGGTAAATAATTTCCTTTTAGACGAGCTCAGGCTATCACTACTCTTGAAATTTGATCATATGGTGTAGGGAGTATGACTTTCGTTTGGGAGGTTATTTATGAATCAGGAACGTCTGGAACAAGCATTTGGCTCCCTCGTTTCGCCTACTCCTGCCCAGCTTAGACACGCTCTCATTTCCTTGTCTCCCTGCATGGAACAACTCGGTCCATACATCCCGGAGCCGTTAAACCTGCCCTATGGACGCAAAGTATTATTCTCCACGCCACATGTAGAGGTTGTCTTGATCCATTTGCCGGCAAATCAGGAATCCATTCCACATAATCACGGTGACTCTTTTGGATGGGAATTGGTAGTCTCAGGCACGTTAACAAATATGATTTATGTCCAAACGAATAATGAAAGTGAAGTACAACGAGCACAAACAACTCATGTCAGCACGGGTGAATACTATTTTGTAGAGCCTGGGGAAATTCACGCCATTCGCAACAATGGACAAAGTCCGGTTGTTTCCGTAAACGTCTACAGTCCTCCATTGCGTAATTGCCGCCAATATTGTTCCCTTTGAACCGAAAACTTCATACTGATTTTTGTTTTTTTACAGGTTTTCTGTTATTTCCGACAGCTCATCCGCAGAGCTGGCTACCTGTGCCACCGCTTGGTTCATATCTTCCATGACTTTGAAGAAGTTTTCCAGTTCCCGCTGAATCCGTGAGCTCTGTTCTTTACTGTCTGAGACAGCGCTCATGATTCCTTCAAAAAAGGCATTCGTCTCGTTTACTACCGCAGTGCTCGATTGGACCAGCGATTGAATTTCTACCACGACAGACGAGAGGACCACTGTCTGTTGATTCGTCTTCTCGATCAGCTCACGCACACCGAAAACCGACTTTTTGGTCTGTTCTGCCAGCTTACGTACCTCATCGGCTACGACGGCAAATCCGCGTCCCTGTTCGCCAGCACGTGCTGCTTCAATCGCAGCATTTAACGCCAAGAGATTCGTCTGCTCAGCAATTGCTGTCACGACCTCTACAATCCCTTGGATTTTTTCTGCGTTTGCCTCCATCGCGTTCATTTCTTCCGCGATTTGCTTGACACTGCTCTGAATCAAGCACATTTGCTCCTGTTGTTTTTCCAGCTTTTCTTTGCCTTCACGGGACAGGTCTTGTGCTTTCGTGGAAAAGCCCGTGCCATTTTCAGCAAAACGAAGCACTTCTCTCGACTGTTCTGTCAATTGCACAACAGACGCGCTGTTTTCTTCAGAGACCGCTGCCAACTCATGCGCAGAATTGGTCAGGAGGATTCGCAGCTCGTCCTTTTTGTCTTGTTCCACTTGCCGCGCCTTTTCATGCTCGTTTTCATATTCCTCCAGCACAATTTGCTGTTCAATGCTGAGAATCTTCGTGACTGCCTTGAGGGCTTGTACGAATTCATCCTTGTCCGCGATATTTTTTTGCAAGAGATCAATCAAGGCAACCATCATGTTTTGGAATGCACTCAAGTACCATTTTGGTTCCAAGCCAATTCGCATATGAATAACCGCAATTCTACTGCGCTGTTCAATGTAAGCGCTGTCGATGCGTCCGCTAAACATTTCGGAGATATGACGGTTCAACGTTAATTTCAACCGCTCAATCGTGCTGTTTTGATTTACAATCTTCATTAAAAGTGGTTCTTTTTCAATACTGGCATAAAAGTAGTCGACAATAGCGTCAATATTTTGAATGATAAGTGGCTGAAGTGCTTTCACAATGGACAGTTCTTCTTCGGTCAGGTTGATCATTTCTAGTTGCTTTGCGAGGGTGCTTTTCCCTACAATATGCACTTCCCCTTTTTCCTTCCCCCCCTGAAAAAAAGATTCACTTTTTCCTTTCCTTTTCAACCCAAAAAAGGTGGAAAACGGACATGTGCTCATAGCCTGAACTCCTTTTATCCGAGTACATATATCTCTGGAATATCCTTTCAATTATATACCCCTTTACAAACGGGTGTAAACCGCCCAGCTTGTCCATGGGCGGTTGTATGAACCTAGCTACGCCTACATTTCCGCTTTCCTCACAACTACCCGTTGCAGCTTCCAGCTTGTCTTGTCCCATTTCCAGTACGACTCCACATACGCGATCGTATCGGCGTTGGCAACACCACTGACTCTCTGTTCCCCTTTTAATTCACAGATGCCATCGCGGTTCTCATCGATGGGCATGAGTACGCTGAACGTGTTAGGCATGACCTCTACTGGAGAAACCAGCTTCCCGTTCTTGTATACACCATTTTCTTCATAGATTTTTTTGCGATCAGACAAATCGAGAACGACAGTCTCCCCCGTCTCCTTAATCGTCAATGGCACTTTATAATGATCCTGATAGGAGCCCGAAATCGTCAAGGGCTGCGGAACTGGCAGAATCGCCGGCTTGTTGTCCTTGTCTGCGAACAAATAAAACTCAGACGTCCCTGCACTGCCTCCAGTCGGTGCCTGAAGTAAAATTTGTTGCACACCCCCTCCTGTAAAATCACAGAAGAACATCTCCGGCTGATAAGCGCCATACGGTGTTGTAAAAAAGGTTGTTTTTTTCGCAACGGGGTCTTGAACCATGATTTTCAAGTGTTCGAAGTAAGGACTGTCTGCCGCAAATCTCTTTCCTAGCAACGTAACGAGATCCGGCCGACCATCGCCTGTCACATCCTGCCGTTTGATCTGGATTTCCTCAAATACAGTCGGAGGCGGCTGTACCTCTCTCACCTCCAGGGCAAAAGCGGCTTGTCCCCACCCAGCTCCTGCCAACATCCATACGATACAGCCGATCATACCTACCCTCTTGCTAGTCCACATGTCGACACATCCACCTTTTCATCTGTTCAGGTTATCTGTAGTATGCAAAAAATGGCTTTGGTCAAACCGTCCTAAACGGTAAAATAAGAGAGAGGGATCGTAGAAAGTGAGGAACACTATGGCAATAAAACGTGCGGTATTATTTGGAGCGACTGGACTCGTCGGTCGTGCATTGCTACAGCTTCTCTTAGAAGATGACGCATATGGAAAAGTCATCGCTGTCGTCCGCAACGAGCTCCCTTTCACGCATCCTCGCTTGCAGACAGTCGTCATTGACTTTCGTCAGTTGGGAGATTGCCGCCCCTTTTTAGAAGGAGCAGACATCTATTGTTGCTTGGGGACAACCATGAAAAAGGCTGGAAGTCGCGAGGCGTTTCGCACAGTGGATTATCAGTACCCACTCGAAATAGCTCGTATGGCAAAAGAAGAAGGAGCCAGCCAGTTTCTCATCATCACAGCAATCGGCGCATATAGCCGATCCGTCTTTTTCTATAACCGTGTAAAAGGTGAGCTGGAGGAAGCATTGCGCGAGTTGGCGCTTCCGAGTCTGCATTTGTTCCACCCCTCGCTTTTACTAGGTGCGCGACAGGAACACCGTCGATCGGAAGAGCTCGGTGCGAAGCTATCACACTCACTCTCGTTTCTCTGGATCGGGCCGTTACGCGCCTATCAACCTGTCACAGCAATCGATGTCGCAGGGGCCATGCATCACATCGCCTCTCTTGGACTGGCAGGTGCACATGAATACGAATCAAGAGAATTACCACAGCTAGCCGCAGCGGGAAAAAGGACAAGGTGACGTTCATACGTATAGGATGAAGGCTTTCATCGAGGAGGCGAACTTACATGACGATTCCCAAGCAACAGCGTGCATCACAGGCTCCGCCTAGCCGCCGAGCACTTCGTTCTGCTTATGAACTGATTCTCACACAAATCTGGCCCCGTCTACCTGCCGCAACCGAATCCACTTGCAGGAGAATCAATCATGAAGATCAGACTCGTACAAAACGGAATCATCACTGAGATAGAAGACATCGAAGAGGCTGCTACTCCACCTGTGAACGGGTTTTACTGGATTCATGCCGCTCCATTCGATTTGGATATTTTACAGCCGCTGTTCGGACTGCATCATCTGGCTGTCGAGGACTGCATCGACGAGGAAGAACAGCGGCCCAAGCTGCAACATTACGATGATCATTACTTTATGGTCATCAATGGCATTACCTTCCACAATCATGATATCTTCTTGCGGGAGATCAATATTTTTTTGGGCAGTAGTACCATTATCACCGTAACGAAGCAGGAGGCCCCCGAATTCACTACCATGCTGTCGATCATCCGGGAAAAAGAAGTCAATCGCCCCGATGCGTTTCTGTACTACTTGGTAGATCAAATTGTCGATCGTTATTTTGATGTGACTGAAAAAATTGAGGACCTGCTTGAAGATCTGGAAGAACAAATTTTGATGCACACGAAAAAATCCCATCTGGATCAAATTATCGGGCTGCGCAGTGAAATCTTGTACGCCCGTAAAATGCTCGTTCCCCAGCGGGATTTGATTGACGCCCTACATAAAAAAGAACTCCCGCTGATTCAACCTTATCTGCGGAAGTACTTTGGCGATATTGTAGAAGATGCCAGCAAAATTGTAGAGAGCTTTGAAGCCTTTCGCGAGCTCATCGGAAACTTGCGCGAAGCGTATCAAGCGGCGCTTGCCGGAAGAGCCAACGATATTATGCGTGTTTTTACCGCCCTAACGACGATTTTTATGCCGTTGACGATTGTGACGGGTATATACGGGATGAACTTTGATGTGATGCCCGAGCTGCGTTCACCCTACGGCTATTACATCGTGCTGGGATGTATGGCTGCCATCGGCACGACGATGTTTATCATTTTCAAAAAGAAGGACTGGCTCTGATTATACCAAATCTCCACAGGCGATGATCATGAGCGTCAGCATTTTGGACAAGTCACACTCATAGGGATGCTCGATATCCCGACCTTCTTCATCCACCAAGACTCTGACGATCGGACGGCTCGGCATTCCTTTGTTCGAATCGACGACGACACCAGACATACCATTGTTCAGGCTGACGGTCAGACCAACAGGGTAGAGTGCAATCGTATTTCGCAAAGCCTCTACATACATATGGTCAAACAGTTTGCCTGAACCGGAGTAGAGCACCTCCATCGCTTCGTGAGGGAGCATTCCTCGACGGTATACTCGATGCGACGTCAGGGCATCGAATACATCAGCCACTGCCATCAAGCGACCAAACGGATGAATCTCTTCTTTTTTCAGGTGCCGTGGATAACCGGAGCCATCCCAGCGCTCGTGATGCTGAAAAGCGCAGTGGGCTGCAAGCAAAGGGATGTCGTCTTGCCGGCGCAGCATTTCAAAACCGATCTCCGTATGTCTTTTCATGATTTCATATTCTTCTTGTGTAAGGCGGCCCGGCTTTTTCAAAATGTTGTCTGGGATATGCACTTTTCCAATATCGTGGAGCATACCGCCAATACTAATCTCCAACACATCTTTTTCCGAACAGCCGGTATTTATGGCGAGAGCTGTGCTATACAAGGCAACGTTAAATGAGTGCGTGAATATGTAATTGTCGAAGGCGCAAGCATCTGCCAATAAATTCATGGCTGAATCATTGCTGTTTAATTCATCCGCAACGGTTTGCATGACATCCCGCAGCTTACGTCCCAAACCCTTGTCCGAAAAAAGCTGCTGCCATTTGTCCGGGACTTGATGAACGGTTCGGAATGTATCGTGAATCATGGACATTGCTTGTCTGCGAGTATTTTCGGAAATGACTGTCTCCACAACGATATCATCCGTGCGCTTGTCTTGGATGTAGAGACTGTTCACGTTTTTGTTTTTAAGTCGAGTTATCATTCGTTGGGTTAGTTCTACTCCGGCGCCAACGAGAATCGTTCCATTCTCTGTATAGATGGAACGAGCCAGTTTATCACCCGGCTGGCATTTTTGAATGGATTTCAGTCGCATTTCCTTTCCTTCGCCTTTCCTCAGGGTATCCCTATTATAGCGTGATTCGACTTGATTCTACATGAAATTTTTTCTAGATTTTCTTTTTATGTCTACGAGGAAAGACACTGGAGACGAGTTTGTCTGGAAGAATCCTTGTTTGTAAGGGAGATGATCGTATGTCGCTTATCGAAAAAGAATTGACGCAGCCTCTTTCATTATGTGATCAGGATGGCCGCTTGCTTCCGGAAGCGATTGGCTGGTCCCGTTATCCGTTGCATGACTGCCAATTTAGCGGACATTGGCTTCGCCGGAAAAAATGGAATTTTTGGTTTATCACCGCGCCTGAATGTGCGATGTCGATTGCGATGGTCAATCTGGATTACGCTGGCATTGTCTTTGTCCATTTTATTGATCTAGCGACAGGGGAAACCGCTGACAATGCCGTAACGGTTCCTTTTGGTGCAGGGATTCGACTGGGTTCAACCGTAGATGAGCCTTGCCATTTTGCGAGTCGCAAGCTCTCTGTCTCCTTTCAACCAGGAGCTAGCGGAACGAGCGTAGAAGCATCTGCCATTTGTCCCGGTAATAAAACTCTCTCGCTCGCCATCGTGATTGATCCGCCATCCGAGTCCTTAAATGTCGTGATTCCGTGGAGTGCGGAGCGCTTTCAGTTCACATCGAAGCAAACGGCCCGGCCTGTGCACGGCACCATTGCCTATAACGGGAAAACCTATTTGCTTGATCGGCAGAATGCCTTTGCCAGTCTGGATTTTGGACGTGGCGTTTGGCCGTATCACACTCGTTGGAACTGGACGACCTGCTCTTTCCGTCACGAGGAGGGTGTCGCAGGCTTTAACTTTGGTAGAGGCTGGACGGACGGAACGGGTATGACGGAAAATGCCTTGATGATCGATGGCGTCCTCTACAAGCTGAGTGAACAAATTCGTTTTTCCTACGATCCTGACAACCGGATGCTCCCTTGGACGCTCGCGAGTGAAGAATCTTCTGCGGTACGCCTCACCTTTACGCCGCTCTTTGCTCGAACCGAGCACAAAAATTTTGCATTGGTGCGGACCACTCTGCATCAAGTAATCGGCCGTTATGACGGGACGCTCTCAACACCTGATGGAAAAACGATTGCGGTGCAAAGCAAGATCGGAATCTGTGAAGAACAATCAGCCCGTTGGTAAACAAGTCCCGAGAAAACTACAAAACCTTTGTCATGGGACAAAGGTTTTTTCTATAGGCAAACCATTTGTTGTTTACAGCATTTTCACGACAGCATCCCGACCAATCATGCCAGCAGTAATCCCCTTCTCCTCCGCTGTCGTCGTCACAGACTCCAGCGGCGCATCCAGCAATTCCTGTATGGTCTTGACCCCAACCGCACGACCGGCAAGAATTTCCCTTGCTGCTAACCTCTCGTTTAAGAGCCCCACATCCAGTGCTCCACACATGATGTAGCCATGATCGGTCGTTACAGCCAATAGCGTCGTCTTGGGCAAACGAACGGTGACAGCAATTGCCGTCCCCTCTGGAAAGTGGATTGGCACTACCTCGACCATCAAGATTCCTCCTTTTTCTCTCCTGTCTGTTAGCGTTACCATCCTATGACGCTCAGAAGAAAAATGTGAGGTCTCCATAAGGTAGTTCAAAAAGTTATCTTTTGATCACGATGTAGTCCTGAAAAGCTAACTTTTTGAACTTGATCTTATTTTAATGCATGACGCTTGTCGGAAAATGCTCATCCTCCATCGCGACTTTTCGTTTCATGACTTCAATCATATACGTCGCGAGCATGTGAAACAGCTCTTCCTCGTCCATTTCCTCGACCAAGTCCAGCAAATCATCCCGAGACTGCTCCGCGAGAATGCCGACGACAACTGCTGTAATATCCTCTTCATCGCCATTAAAATGTCCTCTGTACAGCTCGTATACTTCATCAATGAAGCGCATCGCTCGTCTCCTCCCGTTTTTCGATAGCATTCCCGAAAAACTGGTCTCTACGATTGGTTTTTTGACGTTGACGATATCTTTTCCCAACGTGGAAGAAACGCATTTTGCAGCATCTGTTGGTCCTTTAATGTGTTGGCGAGCACTTCACGCAGCATCTCTGGCAAGAAAAACGTAACCTCACTGCCGAGCAGCAAATCGGGAAACATGCGATTGTACATAAACATGTCGATCGTCCCGACTCGATACAGACGCTCGCGATCAAGTGGTTGCCCGTTGACTTCAATCTGGATAATTTGCGGTTGGTCATCTTCACTGTAGCGAATGTGCAATCCGTCCACACACATCCAGCCTTCTATTTTGCCGCGAAAACCGTACCCTCGCAGCTCTCGATGAACCATTTCCGGTTGAATGGCTTGCTCCAGAATAGTGGTGAGCTGCGCGCCTGTAATCGTGACCGCGCAGGCATTGATCGGATGGGGAATACTGTGCAACAGATCGGCAAAAGACAAGCTGCCCCGCGGCAAATCAGCAAGCAACAGCCCTCCATTGGCCATGCCAATCTCAGCACCCGTCCATTTGCGAATACTTGCTGCAATGAAGGAACCATAGGGGGTCTCCTCCGTCCAGCCTATGTGCATGTCTTGCTCCAGTTGAACAATCGGCTGAAACAAACGATTCTCTGCCCATACTTTTTCACTCTCAATAAACAGGCTCAACGATTCGTCTGCCTGATACTGTTCTGTCTGAAAAAGCTCTGCGCGCACGTCTTTGATGCCATTATGAGTCCTATCCCAGACGAGCTCTACATGACCGACATACTCGCCAAATCGTCCCGCTTGTGTGATTAAGGTACCGCCTAAGCGTTCTCCATGAGGCAGCGTCCGGTGAGAGTGTCCGCCCAAAATGATATCCAGCCCATCGACTTCCTTTGCCAGCACACAGTCTGTCTGATAGCCGAGATGCGAAAGCAAAATGACAACATCCACAGACGAGCGAAGCAGCGCAATCTGCTCACGCAAAATCGGGATCGGTTCCTTGATCTCCCATCCCATACTTTGATAAGCGGGGCCAAAGGGAATCGTCATTCCCAAGATCGCCAGCCGCAGCTCGCCTACGGTATGAATGGTGTATGGTACGGCCCAAGACGGGACAGAATTAGTTGTCGGTTCAAACAGATTGCCCGTAATGATCGTGAAGCGCGCATCTGTGTACAGTTCATTCAGCTTGTCTTTTGGGAGTGTGATGCCTTCGTTGTTTCCGATCGTCGCGTATTGAATCCCGCTTCTGTTCATGATCTCGACGTTTGTTTTCCCAAAACTCGCTTCTGATCGGATATCCATGCGATCCATATGGTCCCCAATATCGACCGTCAGCACATGCTCTCCCCTGCTCTCCCACTCTTCTCGGTTCATGCTCAGGCAGGTTGCAATTCGCGGCATCGTATCAAAATGGCTGTGCAAATCATTCGTGTGCAAAATATGTAAGGTACAGGTGTCAGCCACGACTTTCCCCTCCCTCTCGTCTGATTATCCAAAAATCGCTTCTCCGATCATTTGTATGGCAATTCCCAATATCAGAACACGCAAGAACAGCACGATGGTGCGCCCCTTCATTTTACTGGCAATAATCGCTCCGACCTTTCCGCCAGCCCAAGCTCCTGGCGCGAGCATCGCTGCATACAGCCAGTGTACGTTGTCGTGGAAGATATTCGTGATTGATCCAACCACCGCTGATAAAAAGATGACTAGCATGGACGTAGCCGTAGCAATGTGTGGCGGAAAGCGAAACAGAATCATCATAGCTGGAACCATCAGGATTCCGCCACCCACGCCAAATAGCGACGAGGTAATCCCTACAAAGAAGGCAATCGTAATTACGGACCATTTGCTATACCCGTACACATATTCATTTCCTTCGTTGTCGATGAAGTGGCGTTGGACTTCCCACTCGATGCTGCGTGGCTTGATTTTGTCTTTGACCATCAATACGATGAACATGCAGAGCTGAAACAAGCCAAACAGCAGCGAAAAGCCCTCCACTGCTAGTAATGTATTAAGATACACGCCCACAATAGCACCTGGTGCACTCCCGATAAAAAAGAGCAGGGCACTCTGCTTATCTACTTTGTTTTGCTTGAGATAAGAAAGCGAGGAAGAAAGGGCGGTTACCGCGATCACGATCAGCGAAGTCGCCGCTGCTACTTGCGGGTTCATCGATCCAGGTATGTACCAGTTCGCAAAATACAGCAGAGCAGGCACGAAAAAAATCCCACCACCCAGACCCGCGATGCTGCCAATGACGCCAGCCACGACTCCGATGATGACAAACAAGATGGCAATTGCTACAAGCATGAACTCCCCTTCTTTCTTGCTACGTGGAGAACAGGTCCATCTGACGAGGATTCAGACCAGTAGGTGCAAGGCCAAGCATCTCCGAAAACTGCTTCGCATTCGCTGCTGCATCTCCTCCAGAGTTATTGTTGAACAAAATGCAGACTTCATCCGCTTCCCGTTCGAGCAGTCTGATGTGTTCAACCCACTCTGCAAGCTCTGTCTCACTGTATCGATATAAATAACGGACATCCCGCCAATTTTGTCCCTCTCCGGGATCTCGCCATCCCGCTTTGTTGCGCCCATGAAAGCGGACCAACGCCAAGGATGACTTCGTCACGGCAGGAACAATCGGAACCGAGCCTTTTCCGACTTGTGGTTCATCACACACGACATGTGTTGCTTCGATCTTGTGCAAGAAATCCAGCGTTCGCTCCGAATACCGTGATTCAAACCAGCTTTGATGGCGAAACTCCACCGCAAACGGATACGCCTGCATGGCTTGGCGACAAGCGGTCACATACTGGACATGCTCTCGGGTACAATCGAACCACGGTGGAAACTGAAACAACAACGCTTTGAGCTTGCCAGCCTCCACGACTGGCTGAATGCTCTCTTCGAACTGACGAAACAACTCCCGTCTGCTTCCCGAAGCGTCCCCCCGTTGATGCCCCGTCATCCCTTGATGAGGCTTGACGATAAAACCAAATCGTTCAGGTGTATCCTTCACCCACGATTCGTAATTTCGCTGTGGTAAAATAGCGTAAAAAGAACTATCCACCTCTACAATTGGAAAGTGGCTGGCATATACGGACAGCTTGTCTCGATTGCGTACACCTTGAACGTACAATTCGTGCTGATCGCCCCAGCCGCAAACTCCCACTTGTATCGTAGTCATCGAATGCTAACCTCCAAACATGGCCGAATAGAGAAGAAGGACGGAAGCCGAATGAAAAATCCTGCTTGGTTGGGTGAACCCTTTGCGATTAAGGATAACAAAATATTCCTGACGAAAAAAGTAGCGAAACGCCTCTTGGCCGAAGCACAAGAGGCGTTTCCTTATGAGTATTCTGCTTTGCTCGCAGGTCGTGGAGCAACAATTACGGCCTGTGTGCCGATGCCCGTCTCACCCGACAAGCACGTTTTCGCTTGGGATGGGCAAACGTTTCTTCAAGCCTTGCAGCACATCCGCAAGCACAATCTTCAATGGTTGGGTGTCTTGCATACACACCCTCATACGCCGCCAATCCCTTCTATACACGACATAGCTGGCTGGCATTATCCCACGCTCAGCTATTGGATTGTAGGACTCGCAGCCGCACAGCCAGAATGGTGTGTCTATCAATGGGTACAGGATGGAAATAGCGGCTCATTTGAAGTACGCGACTACACACTAACAGAAGAGGCTTGGGACGATGAGGAATCTACTGGTTCTTCGGCTCCAAAAAACTCTTGATACAAAGCAATCACAGCACGATCTGCTTCTTCGGCTTTTACCCCGAACATCATGCTTACTTCCGATGACCCCTGATTGATCATTTCCAGATTGATTTTCGTAGCAGCCAACGCAGCAGTGGCTCTCGCTGTTGTCCCCACAGACTGACGCATACCCTCCCCGACAATCATGACGAGTGCAAGACTATGCTGAACAGCGACATCATCAGCGAACAGCTCTTGGCGGATGCGTTCCACAATCCGCTGTTCCTTCTCTTCCGTGAGATCGCGCTCTCGCAGAATGACAGAAATGTTATCAATTCCAGATGGAGTATGCTCGTACGAAAGCTCTTCCTCCTCCAGAATTTGCAGCAGCTTGCGACCAAAACCAATTTCGCGGTTCATCAAATACTTGCTGACGTAAATGCTGCAAAAGCCGCCGTCGCTTGCGATCCCCGACACTCTGTTTGTAGCAGATCCTCTCTCGGCCACAATCATCGTACCAGGCGCAGACGGATTGTTCGTATTCTTAATGCATACGGGAATATCTGCTTGATACGCGGGAATCAACGCTTCCTCATGGAACACACTAAAACCGGAATAGGACAGCTCCCTCATCTCTCGGTACGTAATCTCTGTCACCTTTTTCGGATCGGCAATCAGGTTCGGATTGACCACATATACAGAATCGACATCGGTAAAATTCTCGTAGACCTCTGCCTGAACCGCCGCAGCCAAAATCGATCCCGTAATATCCGAGCCACCGCGCGAAAAAGTAACCAGATCACCGGAACGTGAATAGCCGAAGAAGCCAGGGAAAATGACAATTCCCTCCCGCTCTCGCAATGTCGCCAATTTGGCATACGCTTCAGGGAGGATATGAGCATGGCTTGCTTCGTCCGTAACCAGCATTCCTGCATCCTTTGGATTGATGTAGGTCGCCACCTCGCCCAAGCTCTGCAAATAACGAGCGACAACTTTGGCGCATGTATCCTCTCCCGCAGCTTTGACCGCATCCATGAATCTTTCCTTGGACAAGCCCGCCTTGTTTGCGAGAACCTCCCCGAGCTCCTCTTCAATCGCTTGACCAATCTCGGCAGAAAGCCCGAGACCTGCCACAATCTCCTGATAGCGCAAGAATATTGCTTGTTTCGCTTCCGCTGTAGGCTCCCCAGCCAAAAATCGCTCAGCATAGGCGATTAACAAATCAGTAACCTTCGTGTCTTCCTTGTGCCGTTTCCCAGGTGCCGATACAACAATGAATCGTCTGTCCCGATCCGCCAAAACAATTTGGCATACTTTTTTTATTTGCTCGGCATTCGCCAGTGATGTTCCCCCAAATTTTGCTACCTTCATGATTGATTCCTCCATCTAACTCTCACGTTTTCTGCTTTTACTAGCTTAATTTATCCACACAAAAAGAACAAGTGTCTTTTCCGCAAGGACACACAGGAATAATCATCAAGATTTGTCGCATAGTAACGGGGAGTACATCATTATGTACAGCTACCTAGCAGGAAAGTCTCTGGTGACGAGGTGAACGAATGAAAAAGCATATCCTCTTTCTCCCACTTTTGCTAGCTGTTATTCTTGCCCCTTCCTTCAGCGAGACAGCCAATGCCATCCGGGAAAAAAATCGTGAGTATTACGAAACAAGAGGAGATATCGTTTGGGAAGTGCCGACAGAGAGCAAGGTGATTGCCCTTACCTTTGACGATGGCCCTGATCAGGTATACACTCCTCAGATCGCAGCGCTGCTGAAGCAATATCAAGCGAAATCTACCTTTTTTGTCGTTGGCAATCGTGTGAGCCAGTACCCGGAAATCGTCAAATCTCTCGTGAATCATCAACATGAAATTGCCAATCACACTTACAGTCATCCAGATATTCGAAAGCTGTCAGGGAATCGACTGTTAGAAGAGGTGCAAAAAACGCAGGAGACGATTTATTCAGCAACAGGGGTTCGTCCCACCCTCTTTCGTCCTCCGGGAGGGTATTATGACGAGAAAGTCGTCGATACAGCCAAGCAAGCCGGTTTTCTCGTGATCATGTGGTCGTGGCATCAAGACACACGTGATTGGAGCGATCCCGGTGTAAAAAAAATCGTCAACAAGGTTTTGAACAACGCTCGGAATGGAGACATCGTGCTATTTCACGATTATGGAGGCAATCGCAGACAGACCGTTCAAGCTCTCGAACAAATATTGCCTGAACTGAAAAATAGAGGGTATAAATTCGTAACGGTCAGCGAATTGTTGAGAGGATATGGACGTGCGAAGCAGGTAGACTATCCTTGATTTTCTTCCCATGAAAAAGTGCCCCTCGTTATTAAAGGGGCACTTCTCTTCTGATCGATTTGATTATTTGTTTTCGTTCTCCAAAATAGAATCCGTCTCTACTTGAACTTTTACGGGTACAGGCTGTTGCTGTGTGGGTACGGTACCACCCTTTTGCATAAAGTCCGAGATCATCTTATTCATATCCAAACCGGACACGTCTTTCAGCATCTCAGGCAGCTGGGCCATCAGCTTCGTAACATTCCCGCTCAGACGGTTGACGCCATCTCCCTGACCGCCTCCTGCATCCACGATCGTTACCTTATCGATTGCCTTTATTGGCTCGGCAATTTTCTCAGCCAGCTCAGGGAGCATTTTCGCAATAATATCGAGTACAGCCGCGTGACCGAATTTTTCAAATGCTTCAGCCAGCTTCTCTTTCCCTTCTGCCTCGGCTTCAAGCTTGAGGCGCGTGACTTCTGCCTCAGCGCTACCACGTGCTTTTTCAGCCTCGGCAATCGCCAAACCTTCCAGACGCTTCTGCTCAGCATTTGCTTTTGCTTCCGCTTCAATGCGGTACTTGATCGCGTCTGCTTCTCTCAGCTTCTTCGCTTTTTCCGCTTCTGCCGCCTGTTCCACAGAGTAGCGGTCTGCGTCGGCCTTTTTCTTCACTTCCGCATCATACTGCTTTTCGCGGCGAAGAATTTCTTTTTCCTCCAGCTCGATTTCCTTCTGCTTGCGGACGAGATCGACCTTCATCTCTTCTTCTGTAACCTGCTGCTTGGCGACAGCTTCTTGCAGCTTGTAGGCTTGGTCTGCGCTCGCCTTCGCTTTGTCCTGCTCTTGCTTAAACGCCGCTACCTTCAGCTCTTTTTCCTTTTCTGCTTCGGCAATGTTCGTTTCCTTCAGCAGCTCAGCCTTGCGGGCCTCTTCCTCTGCCTGCGCCTGCTTGATCCGCGCTTCTTTGTCCGCATCAGCCTGCGAGATAGTCGCATCGCGCTTCACTGCAGCGATCTGCGGTATTCCAAGGGCAGCTAAATAGCCGTTTTTGTCCCGGACATCCTTGATCGTGAAGCTGACAACAGACAGCCCCATTTTCTTCAAATCCTTTGTCGCTACCGATTGCACCTCTTGTGCGAATCGCTCACGGTTCTTGTAAATTTCCTCTACCGTCATACTGCCGAGGATTGCCCGCAAATAGCCTTCGAGTACTTCCTGTGCTTCTCCGCGCAGTGCCTCGTCACTCTTGCCCATAAATTGCTCGGATGCGGTCGCGATATCTTCAATTGAACCGCCTACCTTGATGATCGCTACGCCATCTGCCATGACAGGAACGCCCTGCTCGGTATATACCTCTGGCGTCGATACGTCCAGCTTATGAGACAGAAGACTCAGAAAGTTTGCTTGTTGAAAAATAGGGAGGATAAATGCGCCGCCTCCGCGGACGATCTTCATCTTACGTCCTGATTCGTCACTGAGTACGTTTTTCGAGCCGAGATAGCTACCCGTTACGATCATAGCTTCATCTGCACCCACTGTTTTGTAACGGGCCCAAAAGGCAATGCCCAAAACGAGAAAGACTCCGACGACAACACCTACTATCGTCAAAATACCGGGATCTACCATCATTTCTCATCTCCTTCGCCAGATTCAGTGTAAAAGGGGATCACATACAAGACATGGTCACGCACCTCGACCACGACGACACGGGTTCCTTGCGGGATAATCCCGCCCTCAAGACTCGCCGCCATATGGTAAGTAGTTCCACTAATCATTGGCAGCAGCACTTCTCCCAGTCCTTCTGCAGGGATCGTCGTCCCGACTTCCCCCAGCTTTCCTCCTAGTTGACTCATGGAATAGCTCGTGGAATTTTCCGCATGGCTCATAGGCTTTACCCACAGGAAGTACGAGACAAGAGCCAAAGCGATGCCAATGACAGCAGCCAACATCAACACGACAAGCGTACCAAGCGAAGTGTAACGAGATAGCAAATACCCCGCTCCGCCAAAGGCAGTCATGCCGCTGACCAACAAAATGGGCTGTGCAAAAGGCAGATGCAGATGTCCCAGCCAATCTGAGAGCGTATCGCCAAACACCAGCGAGATGACCGTGTAGATTAGACCAAGTACAAGGCAGACCATGTAGACGGTTTCAAGTACGTCCACGACTGTCCCCCCTTTCTAAAATTGCCTCTATAGTGCATACGAGTGAGATGGGAATTAGTTTCATAAATAAGGAAATAATCCCTTTTCTTATCGCTTTTTCCGCTGAAGGACTCTTTGAATACGACGAATTCCTTCCTCGATATTCGCCGGACACTCCCACGAATAGGTCAATCGCAGCCAGCCCGCTTCTGCTCCATAGACGCTACCAGGTGTAAATACGACGCCCTCTCTGATCGCATCATCCAGCAATTCCTTTTCGTCCCTGGGAGCAAGCAACCGACACCAAATATGATAGCTGCCACCCGGCTCATTCCATACTGCGTAATCGGAGAGATGATTGTGCATAGCGCGTACCATCGTTTGTTGCTGGGCCAATAAGTAACGAGACATACGCTCCTGCTGATTGTTCCAGCTCTCTCGCTCAACAAATTGCCGGGCGAATTGCTGGGATACGCTGCTCGTTCCAAAGTCCATTTGCTGCTTGGCATCGGCTAGTCTTTCTACGACTGATCTTGGTCCTACCAGCCAACCAATCCGCAAGCCTGGCGCAATCGTTTTCGAAAGGCTCCCGACATACAGAACAGCACCTGTCTTGTCGATGGCTTTGATCGGCTTGGGAGGTTTAGGGCTTCCAGCCAGTGTCAATGCACCGTAAGCGTCGTCCTCCACAAGTGGCAAGCGTAGCTCCTGGCAAATATCGAGCAACTGGGCTCGTCGTGCCTCGCTTAAAATCGTCCCGCTTGGATTATGATAGGTCGGGTTCGCGAAAACCATGCGAATGCGATGCTCCCGATGCAAGGCGTAGACAGCCTCAGGTACAATACCATCCTCATCCATCGGCAAGCGAAATAAACGCAGGCCAGCTGAACTGAATAAGGGAAGAGAATACGAATAAGAGGGTCCTTCCATTGCGATTGCATCTCCAGGATTCAAGAGACATAGTGTAATGAGATGCAGTGCCTGCTGCGCTCCTGACGTCACCAAAATTTCGTCGGGAGAAGCGTGAATGCCGTAGTTTTCGTGCAAATGCACAGCCAGTGCCTCACGCAGACGCGGCTCCCCCTTTGGATGCGCGTAGCCCAGCTCAAGCTTGATCTCGTTCTCTTCCCCCGGCACCGTTGGGATGAATGACGGGATCATCGTCGTTGCCAATTCTGCCTTTGCCAAATTAATGATCGAGGAATCGAAGCACGCATCCTGAATTCGTTTCGCGAGTGGATAGGCTGGCAAAAAAGCTCCCCCATTCGTGTAGGTATACCAGTTTGGCATTTGTTTGACGCCCCACAGATCACGACTGACCCAAGTACCGCTCCCTTGCCACGATTGTAAAATACCTTTGGCCCGCAATTCCTCATACGCTGCCGATACCGTCCCACGATTGACGCCAAAGCGCCGTGCCAACACTCTTTCCGGCGGCAAAGATGTACCCGGGGGCAGCACTCCTAGCACAATCTGTCGTTCCAGCTCTTTGGCGATTTGCATATAGATCGGAGCTCCCTCGTCTTTGTCCGGCTTCCATTCCATCCTGATCCGTCCTCCACACTTGCTGTTTTCCTCACTTTCGACAAATTGGCTTACTGCTCCTGCTGCCAATTGGCTCTACCTTTCATGATCGTTCGCCTCTAAGATGGAACAACAGAAACTTTTATTCGATAAAGGATGGGATTCGGATGAGCGGACAGCTTCCGATCAAGAAGCAAGACGTACAAAAAGAACAGTCAACCACTCCTGAACTGCTGCATACAGAGAAAATGGGCTTGCTGTATGGCTTCATCGGGGTGCTTAGCTTCAGCTTGACCTTGCCTGTAACGAAGGTGGTTGTTACCGTGCTCTCTCCCCTCTCGGCAGGGTTGGGACGAGCGTTGATCGCAGCAGTACTGGCAGCTTTGGTGCTCAGCATCAAACGAGTACCGTTTCCTACCTGGCAAGAGACCAAGAAACTGTTGCTCGTATCTGCTGGCGTAGTAGCGGGCTTCCCGTTTTTCTCGTCTTGGGCGATGGAGAGAGTGCCTGCTACCCACGGCGCAGTCATCATTGCACTATTACCATTGGCTACGGCAGGCGCAGCGATATTTTTTTCAGGAGAGCGCCCCCTCCGAAAGTATTGGATTTCTAGTGCGATCGCTTGTGTAACGATTATCGCCTACGCGATCAGTTCTGGCTTTGGTGCCCTCCAATGGGCGGATCTCGCCTTGCTCGGGGCGGTCATCAGTGCGGCGATCGGATACGCAGTTGGCGGTGAACTCTCCAAGACAATGGGTGGTTGGCAGGTCATCAGTTGGTCATTGATCTTCGCCTTTCCTTTTCTCGTCGTTCCGCTCGCCGGTCCTCTGCTCGCAGAATTAAAACAAGCCACTTGGCCTGTCTGGATCGGTTTTGGCTATATTAGCGTAATCAGTATGTTTCTCGGTTTTTTCGCCTGGTATCACGGACTCGCAATCGGCGGCGTCTCCAAGGTCAGTCAAATTCAATACCTTCAACCCTTTTTATCGATCATCGCAGCCTGGCTGCTCCTGTCCGAGCCATTGACACTCGGTGCTGTTCTCTCAGCTGTCATTGTCGTGTTGGCTGTCGCAAAAGGAAGAAAAGCTTCCATTCAGCAAAAAGCGTAAGTAAAAAAACACCGCTCCTCTCCACTAGGAAAAGGGCGGTGTCTCTTGTTTTTATTCTGCTTGGCTCAGCATATTTCCCAAGTACATCGGTTGATAAGTGGGATCGGATAATACTTGCTTGACTTGATCCGGGCGTGTTTTGTGGTCGTTCGGCAGTTGTTTCCACTCTTCTAGCGTGACCCAGCCAGCCCATTCGATTTCTTCATCGACGATACCACCTGGTGTAGGGTTTGTCTCTTCACCGACGAGCTTCGCCAGAACTCCCACTCCGACTGTATGTTTGCCGTTTCCTTCTTGATCGATCCGATCGTCTATCCAGATCAATCGCTCCATTTCCACGAGGAGTCCGGTCTCCTCCATCACTTCTCTTTTCGCCGCATCTGGAATCGCTTCTAAATATTCTACGATTCCCCCTGGCAGGTTGTAAAAGATGCCTCGTTGTGTCTGTTCACGGATGAGGAGGACTTTCCCTTCGTGTTCCACTACTACGGTGACTCTCAAGCGAATCGCTGACATTTTCGCTCGCTCCCTTCTCAGATGGCAGGCGTACGCGTAACATTCAGGGAATCGACACCGGAGTGTGCTAACCATTCCTGTAATGCCATAAGTCCATATTGTTCCAAAAACTTTGCTTCAGAATCCGCGATTGCATGAAGCATCATGAACCTGATTACGTCCTTGCCGTTTGTATAATATTCAAGTCCAGCCTCTTCATAATAGGCAGGGGTCAGTACCATATGATTCAAAACCGATTTTTCCACGATTGTATCCCCGAGCGAAAAGATGCTCCCAGACTCCATACGGGTAGTTTGGCTCTCCCACTGACGAATCACCTGGGCCGCTACTCTTGCCAAATGCGTGATCATTCTTTGCTCAAACTGATAGGAGTAGATGAGGTACTCAGTTGCCCCCGTCTTGTGCAGCTCAAGCGTGGCATACGTCCACCACCCTCGCTTGCGCGTAGCCGGATAGACGGCAATCAGGATATCCGCATCCTCGGATTGATACATCTCGCCTTGACTCCCAAAAAAGCGGTGGCAATGATCCATTAATTGCTTTACCACTATCATATGTGCAACCCCGCTCCAAAAAGTATGAAAACCTCTACGGCTGCCTGCTCATAGAAGAGCAACTGCATCTTTGTGAAATGGTTCGTGCTCGCCCGAAAAAAGCATGCCCGGATTCGTAGGCATACTTCATTGATGTTGGACAGTGTTATCTTGTATATACGAACATTTTATCATTGTGTGGAGCGAATGTACATGTTTCAACACGCACAAAAAAGCCCCCGGTTTTTCCGAGGGCCTTTTCCAAGCCACAAATTGATAGAGTAACGGCAGTAGTAAACAAATTTAACGGATTCATTGACTTGATTCCAATTGAGTCTATGTCTGATTGTGGTTATAGCCTGTACATCGATATCCAAAAAGGCTCTCATCCCACGAAGATGACCGTCCAGAAACCATTACGTCCAATTTGGCTAACCAAGAACATCTGTTCAGTCAAAAGGATAATTCACTTAGTACACTGTCTTAGCTCCATATAAGGCGGTGATATTTTTTGAAAAAGAAAAAATCTAAGTCTTTCAAGAAAGTAAATGGTCGATTGGCTGAATTTCGTCAACCTCCTAGTATCTATGACGAATGTATGACTGAATGTAGACGGGTAAGTCCGCCTCAAGAAGATTGTGAAACGATATGTCTCCCCTATATACGACCAAGAGTACGATTGGATGAAGAGTGTTACTATCGTTGCCGTCGGTGGAGATCTCACGAGATTTGTGATCACATTTGTCAGGTGCCCTATTAAGCATTACGTTAGACTCAAGTTTAATCAAGTTTCCATTTTTATCCCCCATTTTTCATAATTGAGCTTTTGCTAACTTGAAAATTACTTAGTGTGTTAGATAACAACTTAGATGGGGAAGATATTTATCGTTACTCTTGAAAACTCTTCAAGGAGGAAACGAATTGGGGAAATATCGCTGTTATTACTGTGAACGTGAAACCGACAGCATCCGCCAAATCACGTTTTTCCAAGGTAAGCAGGATCGCGATGAACTATTATGCGATACCTGTCATGCTGATTGGATTGAATCCCTAAAGAGTGAGCCGTAGGCAGAGTAACGCTTCCCACTCCCACCCTTAATGAATGTGCTATAGGGTGGGGCTTTTTTTGTTCCGTGATGGATACAGGATTATGTGGACCAAACGGACAAAAGTGGCCACCCAAAATATTCACTCGGATCTTGTCTGAAATACCAGTCCGTGATGAAGAGCATTTTTCATTACGCTGTTCACGAGTTGGGAGTATTGGAGAAGAACCCGGCAGATCCTCTAAAGGTGCCAGTTAAGGACTCGACTGCGGAAAAAACCGACTTTCTGGAGCGCTTTTCGATCTATTCGGCTTTCACAAATTTTCCAATGTATTCTGTCTTTATCAGCTCTTGTTTCGGCAAGGTTAATAGTTAATATTTGTGCTTTTCTCTCAATCATAAATAGGTTTATATAATTGACCAAGCTATTTTCTTAAACATACGATATATCGAAACAAACTAAAGGGGGTGTAAAAATCATGTCAAAGAAAAAACTAAAACCAAATTTTAAGCAAACACAAAAAAGATTTCAAAAATTTATAGCAAATGAAAACAATCAAGAGGCTGTTTTTTTTGCTTTAGTAAATGCTGCTAATGAGACCTTAAATGAAGGTGGATTTTTAAACTCAGGTGCCTTTCAAAATGTAGTGCCACCTAATATTCCAACTATTGATGTAACGGACCCAACAGCTCTATTAAACGCTGCAACTAATCCGCCTCAAGAAGTAAGAGAACTAGGAACTGGACCTACAGAATCATTTTCTAGATGGGCTGTTGTGTTCCTGATTATCTTCGTATTGTTTATCTTGTTGACTCCAACTGCCAATGAAAATGCAGATGATGACTAACGCAGGTAAATAATAGGAGGCAGGGAGAAGCTTTAAGTTTTCAAGCTTCTCTCTTTATTATTTTTTCTTTTTCTGCATTTTTGAATGTTTACGAGACAATAAAATAAAGGAGCAAAGGAAATGCTTCTAGCTTTGAAAAAGAGAAGAAGACTGCTCCGGCATTTATGTGTCGGGGCTTTTTACATTGGCCAAAAATTATCATGCTTCTTATCTCGATCATATTCACGCACAACACTGTAAAGAGAATCGGTATACGATTTCACAACAGCTAAAGCTAAAAGAAAATTTGACAGAAGCTGATAATCAGGCGCTATTGTCTCCTGCTAATTACCGATTTCAGGTCATAAACGAAGAAGAGCTCTCTGTAGCTAGTTTTATGGGTTTAGAATATTCACTTCTTCTCGAAGATAATCGGAAGTAGCAAAATCGCTGGTTACGAATTGTACCTCTTGTCGGAGCGGGGACTTGTTGAAGGGGCATTTATAGACGAGGATGAGTACGGTGAAATGTGCTCTATTATATACGATTCAACTCAAAGGACCTAGTCAGGAGAGGGGAACTGGTTAGATGGAGTAAGTACCATTTCGGGCACTTACTCCATCTTATCCATCTTATAATTTTTAGTTCACTTTCAAATCTCTGAAATTCTCACGGTAATCTTGTTCTACGGAAGGTAGAGTGATTAGTCTATCATAATTAATATCATAACTTGATACTGAATAATTCTTCAGACTAATTGTCATATCGACATCCCTTCCATCTTCCAGATTGCAAAGAACACGTACGGTTCCGGAACTAGCAGTCTTACTAACCTTCATCGTATTTTCGTCAACATTTTTCTGTTGTTTATCAAAAAAGTTGATAACCGCAGCTTTAACTTTAGCATCATCGATGGTTGTCTCTGAGCTTCGATCTTCATTAGTGAAAGCAGTTAAAGAAACAATTTCCCCTGTTTTTTCATTTATGACAATACGATTAGAAGCGGCCATTGTCTGATTTAAGTCTTCAGCACGAACAAACTGTACCACGATAACATTTGCAGTATCTTTTTTGGCGTTTTCTTTTAATACAGCTGCATCTTCTTTTGAATATAAATCCATAAAGAACTTAAAATCCTCTTGCGCGTTCGTTCTATTAACACGCGCCTCACCAAATGATTTCGCGTCAAGCCCCATATAGTCTTTTAGCGCTTTGGTTGCAATTTTTACCGCTTCTTCATCACTAATCTTTCCATTTGCTGCTTTGGCTACAAGATTTGTGTTGGTTTGATTTGTGCCATTTCCTGCTTTGCTTGCCACTGCTACGACCTTGTTTTTAGTAGAATTAACCGCGTTTTCGCTTGCAAATACAGCTGCTGTAGCACCGCCTACAATTGTTAGTGCCATTGAAAAAACGAGAATACTTTTCTTATTCATAATTAATGCCTCCTAAAATTTTTTGTTTTTGGTTTGTGCATGAACCCCTTGTTACAGTTAATAGAATATAGCGGTCATATGTTAAAAGTATCTTTCAGTTGTCTCTAAGTTGTAAATTCTATAAAGAAAAGACAGACATTCGGAGATCCGCAAGCGGCTGCTCCGACGTGCGGCAGTCGCCGCTATTGGCCAATAACT
>NZ_AKIX01000001.1:0-7092 GCF_000282075.1 Brevibacillus sp. BC25 | reverse complement strand
TTCTTGGCCTTGAGTCTGGAGCTCTTGCTCGATATCGAGAAGTTCTTGCTCCCGTGAGTTGAGGTCTTGCGTTTGAGAATGTAGCTCTAGCTCTTTGGAGGTGAGCTGTTGTTCTTTCGTTTGCAGGTTATGCGCTAGGGATTGAAGGTCATGCCCTTGCGTCTGAAGCTCTTTTTCGAGACCGAGAAGGTCCTGTTCCCGTACGTTAAGGTCTTGCGTTTGTGAATGCAGCTCTAGCTCTTTGGAGGTGAATTGTTGTTCTTTCGTTTGAAGCTCTTGTTCGAGATCGAGAAGGTCCTGCTCCTGTGCTTGAAGTTCTTGTGTCTGAGAATGCAGCTCCAGCTCCTTAGCATCGAGCTTTTGCTCGGTAACAAGCAGCTGTTGTTCTTTCGTCTGGAGGTTATGCTTTAGGGATTGCAGTTCTTGACCTTGCCCCAGCAACTCTTGCTCAAGACCGACAAGTTCCTGCTGTCGTGCTTGAAGGTCTTGTGTCAGAGAATGCAGCTCCAGCTCCTTAGCCTGGAGCTTTTGATCTGCAACAACCAGTTGTTGTTCTTTCGTCTGCAGGTGATCCGCTTGAGAATGCAATTCTAACCATTGCGTCTGAAGCTCTTGTTCAAGATCGAGAAGTTTCTGCTCCCGTTTTTGTAGGTGTTGCGTTTGAGAATGCAGCTCTTGCCCCTTCGATTGGAGGTCTTGTTCGAGAGAGAGTAGATCCTGCTCTTTTGTCTGAAGGCTACTCGCTAGGGATTGCAGTTCCTGCCCTTTCCCCAGCAACTCTTGCTCAAGATCGTGAAGGCCCTGCTCCTGTGCCGTGAGACTATGCTCAAATGCGTAGAGGTTTTGCTCTCGCACTTGTAGTTCCTGTTCCCGCTGCTCCCAATTTGCGCTTGCTTCTGTAAGCTGCTGTAGGTCAGAGAGTGTCTGCTCTTCCCGTGCTCGTGCGTCCTCCAACTGCTGATTCAGTGATTCAATTTTGGATAGTTGCTCGTGTTGCCTCATCTGTGCACTCTCAAACTCTTCATTTACCTGATCCAAAGCTTGTTTCCATGTAAGCTGTTGGTGCTCCAGATGCGCGATCATGTCTAAATGCTGCTGGCGTTCTTGCAGGAGCTCCTCGATTTTACTCAGCTGCTGCTGATCTTGCTCGTGTACCTCTTTTTTCCATTGTACCTCTTTTTGTTCGTAGCTTTGTATTCGCCGTTGGAGCAATTCAATGTGCTCGCGTAAGTGTGCTTCCTGCGCTTGATGTTTGGACATGATTTCCTCAAGCCGTGGACCTTTTCGTTGCTCTCTGATTTCGGATTGCAAGTAGTCGATCGAACTCTTTAGTTTTGCCTCTGTTTCCTGGTGGTCGGTTATGGCATTTTCGCGTTGTTTTAGGAGATGTTCGTAGTAGTCGAGCTTGCTCTTCATTTCTTGAAGCATGTCTTGTGAATCATTCAAGCGCAGCTTCCATTCTGCGCCTTTGCTGTCCAAATCGTGGAGGTTCTGGTTCAGTTGTTCAAGCTGCTCTCTATATGCTTCATTTTTTTTTGATGTTTCCTCTATCTGCTTCTGTAGGTACCACACTTCTTGCATGAGTTGGGTTGCTTTTTCTTCGTAGTAGTGTGCTTGTTTTTTTAGCAGGAGGAGCTTCTCATGTTCTTTCGACTTGTTCGCATTGGAGATTCTCCTTTTGTACACAGTGTTGTCCTCCTTTTTCCGTCTGGCTTTCCCATATAGACATATGTACGGGGTGGGAATTGGTGCCTGTATTGTAGTGACGTTCATCTATAGAAAAAACGGGAGAAGTGTTGGTCTTCTCCCGCCTGATTGAAAACGAATATTATTTTTCTTACGGAGTGGTAATGACAATATCCCCGAACGTGATGCAATCGGCAACCAGTAATTGTTCGTCTGGAACGACCGTAATTGTGGCGCTGAAGACGAGGACACCAGCAGAATCGGTGAGTGTCAGAATGATAACGTCTGGCAGGCCAAGTCCTGTTTCGGCGAGTGTCAGAGAGTAGGTCAGTGTTTCTTGTGCGCCTGTTGCTGTGAATGTCCGTACACCAGTACCTGTTACGACCAGACCTGTCACAATTGGCAGGATAGGCAGTACGGTAATGCATGTCGGAGAGCTGATAGTCGTTGGCGAGAAGCTGAAGCTTTGATCGCCAAGGACATCAGGCAGGAGAGCATCAAAGAAGTTAAAGGTAAACGAGCTGCTGGATGGATCGCAACTTGGGCAGATATCCGCGATGAGCTGGATCGTACCGACGGCAATGGCGAGTGGGATACCAATAGAAATGGAGACGTTTGGTACCAACGCGTTGACGGACGCCTGGCAATCGCAGTTGCGTACAGGGAAGATTGGTGGGCATTGTGGCGGGAATGTGATCGGCGGGCAACGGAAAGACGGCGTTGGCGACGGAATTGGAATGTTGTTTGGACGCGGAGAGCAGAATTTCGCCAATACTTCCAGTTTGACTTCTGCTTCTACCTGGATCTCTACGCAGACAATGACGTCGAGTTGAACCATGCCACCGAGGAGAACAGTACCTGTCGGTGAGCACTCGAAAGCACTGATTCGGCACAAGATATTGTCCTCATCAAGCGGTTCAGGCAGGCAGAGAACGACTTCCTGATCGAATTGCACTGTCGTTGTGAATTCGCAGAGAGGTGTTCCGTCTGCGAAGACGCGAACGAGCACAGTGGCTCCGAACACAAAGCGAACGACTCCGACCCGAACAGTGGTCCCATTGACTGTAATGTTCTCGCGGCGAATACTGACGACTCTGCAAGTAGGACCAGGAGTAACTGGCTCAACGCAGGAGATCGTGATATCTTGCCCTGCACGAATGGCAGCGTCTACCAGAGCTTGACAATCGTCGGGAAGGGCAATCTTGTTTCGGTAGCTGTTCGCTAATACTACCCAGTCATACACCTTGTTGACGCGAATGCACTCTTCCTGCAGGTTGTTCGATATAGGAGGAGTTGCTGTAGGCGTCGGTGTAGGGAGCTGGCGACCCATAATGGGCTTCACGTGATGTTTCACCGTAAGAATCCTTCCTTTCCTAGGGAGTTTGCTTTGCAGTTACATACTATGTGGGCAACGGGAGTTTGGCATGTTGAGCAAGCGCCTATTTTTTAGGTCACTATCTTTCAGAATGGAATTTGAAATTTTTGAAAGAACCAATTATCGTCGAATTTTCTTTGGGCAGTGTATCGAACACGCTGAGCGGCAGCCCCGCAAGTCAGCACGTCATCCGCAATTTCACTCACATTTGCGTAGAGCACAAGTTTCTTCGTAGCCTCAATCCGCTGCTCGTTAAAATGGCTGTACGCCATTCGAAGCATATTGTAATAAATGTGCTCATGTGCAACTGTGTAAGGGTGAACTTGTCTAAACAAATGCAAGATTTTTACGGATGGCTGGACCATGCACGTATATCCGAATAGCCACATTTTGATGGAAAACTCGATATCTTCAAATCCCCATATGCGAAAACCGCGATCAAAACCCCCGACTTTCATAAAAGCTTCTCTAGTGACCAGGAAGCATCCCCCTGGCAATATCGCAACCGGTGCCGTGCCTGTTGGCTTTGGATACCAGGTGATCTCGAGCTTTTGATTCAGATTTTGCCCATATCCAATTTTATGTGGCTCCGTCATGGAAGCGATTCCGGGAGCAACGCCATCTGCTTTTTTTGTAAGAATGAGCTCCATCATGCGATCGATCCAAAAGTTTTCAAAAGACAGATGGGCATCGCAAAAAATGAAGTAGTTGCCGCGTGCGTGATTCACGCCCAAGTTTCGTGCTGCAGCAGCACCAATGCCTTCTGTTGTGATTAATTTTATTTTTTCATTTTGCCCTTGACCTTGTAGAAAGTGACAACCGTTATCAGTTGAGGCATCATCGACTACGATCACTTCATATGGATACGTGGTTCTTGTATTCAAAAGGGAAGTGATGGTAGAACGCACATTGTCCCCCTCATTTTTTACAGGAATGATAATGGAGATCAGGGGCATTTGTGAGGTGGGCATATGACCACTCCTTTCTGTAGCATCGTATGCGCAACGCGCTTCTTCGGAACAGTCATCGCCAAAAATGTTCACTTTGGACACTGGGCATTCATACAATATCGCGGACTGACGGAAAGTGTCGTGAGGAGAGATGGGAATGGATGTTGAGGTATATTACAGTGGTCAACGTGGCGGGACCATGCCGTACGCGGCTCTGCCAGCGTTCCGTTTATTTTGCAAGCAAAATGGCTTTCAATTGAAGTGGGATTCAACGAATAAAAGAGTGGACCTGGATTCGGGGTTGAAAGGAAAAGTTTGCGTTCTTTTTACAGGCATATCTTCAGGAGGGACCGCCTACGAGTGGGAGGTATTGGGGAACGTTCAAAAATTTCTCTCTGATAGCGGGATGGAGGTTGTCTTAAGCCAAAACAATCCGACTCTGGCGAAAAATACGGATGTCGCCATACGTTTCAGCTTAAAGGAAATGCGAGCCCTAGAAAAAACGAGACTGATTTTCTTTCAGTCGGAGGATGAAAAGCGGCAAGATCTGGTCAAGTGCTTGCGTACAGAAATGCAGCAGTCAGGAATCCCGTGTCTCTATAAAGTAATCAAAAACCAAAAGCAATCATCAATCGTTCACATCCAGTTGCAGTTGCCGCTTTATACGGATGTGAGCAAGCGTAAGATCTATGCGGAAAAAATTGCGCTACACTTAGCGTCAGGGGTTTTGGAGTATTTCCAAAATGGATTGCACATTCAACCAATGGCGTTTTTACCACCCAATATTTTGAAGCTGTTTTATTCCACTATGCTCTTTACCTCTGATGAGGAAAGTCAGCAGAGAGCAGATGAAAAGCCATTAGCAGAGGAACAAATCACGTTTCAGGAAAGTGACCAGCCGGGTGTTGAGGCCAGTGACTCAAATAGTGAAGAAAACAGCGAATCAAACAGTGAAAGAGAAGAGCTGTTGATCTTGGCAGAAGAAGAATTGCTGGAACATGTAGTGACCATTCATCCGATCGAAGAAGTACCTGAACAGGTTGAATTGCGTACAGCGGCAGAAGTGTATTTTGATTACACGTTGATTCACTCTGAATCAGTTGAGAAGCCATACCTGTTGATTGGGACACTTCAGGTGAAAAATACGGGGAACGTTGAACTGAAAAATCCAATCGTGTGCCTGCGCGTCTCGCCTGTCGATTCGATCAAAATGGGAGGGCAGGTATTGCCGCCGAAGCTCGTGGAGACGATGGCTGTGCAAGGTACATCGGGCTTAAAAGGGTGGAGATACTTGGAAGACGATTGGTTTGCCCAAGCAATGGAGAGAGGGGAATACTGGATAGCGCCGATCCAGCCTGTAACCATTGCGCCGGATTCGACGGAATCGTTCCAAAACTTTCAGATTTCTTTTATGAAACAAGAAGCGGGGAAGGGAATCGTCGTCGAGGGTGTCGTGCTGTGCAACGATCAGACGGTACACTTTTCCGCCAATAACCGGATCGCCGTGTCTTTCTAATATGGAAGAAAAGCCACCATTTCAGTAGAAATGATGGCTTTTCCGTTCCGCGCCTCTATTTTTTCAAGAACATTTGCACGAACGTTTTCCCGTGCGGACCGCCATTCACAACAGCAATAGCTACGTAGTCGTATGTCGGACTCATGATATTGGCTTTGTGCCCGGAGGAATTCATAAACATTTGATGAGCGCTGCTTACAGAGTAGTTTTGAGCAATATTTTCAGCAGCAGCTAAATAGCGAATACCAAAAGTATCCATCATTTGAAACGGTGAGCCGTAAGTGGGAGAGGTGTGACTAAAGTACCCTTTGCTTACCATCTCTTGGGCTTTCACGCGTGCAACATTCACCAACTGCATGTCCACTTGATAAGGTGCGAGTCCGCGGCTGGTGCGCTCTTGATTCACGAGTTGAACCATTTCTTTTTCCTCAGCCGTCAAACCAGCAGGAAGAGGAACTTGCGTGCCAGCACCAGGGTTTTGCGGTTGCTCAGGCTTGCTTGGTGTTACGGGAGTCGTTGGATTTGTTGGTGTGGTTGGCTTTGTATCTGGTTTGGGCTGCACTGGGTTGTTCTTAAATTGTGTTTGAATGGCAGTATAGGTTTTGGCATCAGCTTCACCAGTCAAGGTTTGTTTATTGCGCGACTGGAACAGCATGACGGCAAAACGCGTAGATTCATCGTATTGTCCCGATGCCGTTACTTTGTAGCCGAGGCCAGCGAGCATCGTTTGCAATTCCTTCACGCGTTCACCGCTAGCACCCAATTTCAGCGGAGCGTAATCATTAGACTCAGCAGGCTTGCTAGGCTTGGACGGTATACTCGGTTGTGTCGGCTGCTCTTGCTTGCGAGCTTGGTACACGCTCTTCAGTTTATCGTAAGTGGTTTTGTTTACAATTCCAGTTTGTGGGAGCTTGTATTTTTTCTGGAACGTTTTGACGTTATAAGCTGTGTTGCTGTTGTAGATCTTGTCCACTACCAGCTTGTAGTCGTAATGGAGTGCATCGAGCATCTTTTCCACTTCAAGCACGCGCGAGTTTTTCGCCCCTTTTTTCAAAGAGGTAAAGGTTGTTTTCGCAAATGCAGGTTGTCCGATCATGGTTACGAGGACGGACAGGGAAAGGATGGTTGCCATTTTCTTTATGTTGCGATTCATCTCATCACGCCTTTCTCTGGTTTGTCGCACCACAATGGTACTAAATGTGGAACAAATGAGAAAAGCACAAAATATTGGAAAGAGGTGGAGGTGGAATGTTTGACCTCTCTTGGATCGACCTAATCATTCTCGTGCTGGCAAGCTTTCGTCTCACGCATTTGATTGTTTTTGATGAGATCACGTCTTTTCTGCGAAACCCATTTTACCAGGTGTTATATGTACCCGATGAGTCGGGGCAAATGGTGCGGGACTTTCAATTTAAAGGCGGGAGGGTGCGACAATGGATAGGCAGATTGTTGAGCTGCCATTGGTGCGTGGGAGTTTGGGTGGGCGCTTTGATCGTTGGGTTGTATATGTATGTGCCAGCCGCCTATCCGTTGCTGCTCCTGCTTGCCATAGCCGGAGCGGCGGG